>WRCL01000249.1 GCA_009783975.1 Micrococcales bacterium | reverse complement strand
TCGGTCTGGGGGGTCCGTCCGGGCAGGTCGGTGCGTGGTTGGGGGACGCACCGGCCCGCCCGGGCCATCGATCCTGCGACGTCCTCGATGTCTGGGGACGGTCGGAGGAACGTTGTGCACAACAGTCTGTGCGCTGAGGTTCCGCATGCCGGTCGACGGTCCTGTCATCGAGCTTATCAAATCCTGGAATCCGCAGTTCCGGAACGAGTGAAATCGCCATGGAACACCAAGACAGCGTGTTCCGGGCTGCGCCATACATGGCCCAGGTCACATCTGGCGGCGGGGTCTCGCGGGGGGCGGACCAGTGCTCGTTGACCAGATCTCACGGCATCCCGTGGTTGTCGGCACCCTCCACAAGGGTCGGGTCGGGGTTGCTGGCCAGGGCAGCATCGACCACCTTGGCCAGTTCGGCGGCAGACGGCAACGCCCCTGCGGTTGGCGTCGCGTAGGTGTAGTTGGCGATCGCGATGGGTTCTGCCGAGCTGGTGAGTGCGTACTGCACGACGGCTTCTTCCCGGGCGGCGCACAGCAGGATCCCGACGGTGGGAGCGTGCCGGTCTGGGCGCCGGAGCCGGTCGTCGACGAGGGCGACGTAGAAGCCGAGCTGTCCTGAGAACTCTGGTTCGAAACGGACGACCTTGAGCCTGGATCCACCGGCGTGATTCTGGGTTGCTGATTTCTGGGGTTTTTGGGAGTGGGTCTGGTGGTGGGGCGTGCTTGTCTTGCCGGTGTACCGGTTTGTTGTGGTGCTTGCCTTTGCGGGGTTCTGGGCCTGGGGGCTGGGCAGGGACGGTGGGGGTCGACGGGCGCGGGGCGTGCGGGGCGGGGTCTGGTCAGGGGCCGGCGGGCTGGGCGGTGTGCCAGGCTTTGAGCCACCCGCCGGCCCAGGGCCAGCTGGTGGGCATGTGCAGGTAGCAGGTGTGTGCGGTGTTCGCCAGGGTCGCTGGGACGTTGATGATGGTGCGCCGCACGGTGGCCCACCGGGCGGTGGTGTGCCCTGCGGCCACGGCCAGGGCGCGGGCGAGGTTGAACGCGATGGTGGCCAGGACGGTCCAGGCGGCGTTCGCCGCGTAGGAGCCGCTGGGCATGTGGGCCAGGGGTCCGTCCTTGAGCTCGGCGATGACCTGTTCGACGATGGCGTGGTCGCGGTGGCAGGCGTCGGCGTGGACCGCGTCCCAGGCGGTGTTGGTGATGAAAGCGTGGTGCCGCCAGGTGTCGAACAGCTCGCCTTGCTCGTTGGTGCCGTCGGCGCTGCGGGGGGCCAGGCGCTTGACGCGGCGCACGACCAGGTGGCACGGGACCTGGGTCTTCTTCTTGGAGGAGAACGCGACGAACGGGACCTGGGCGACGGCGGCGTCGGATACCCAGTACCCGCCGCCGGGGTGGTCCAGGTCCTGTTCCCACACCGCCTGGGGGTAGGCGATCGCGGTCCACGCGCCCTCGTCGATCGAGGCGACCGCCCGCGTCACGGCCTTGTTCATCGGCGCGGTCACCGAGAACCACGCGCCGCGGGCCACGGCTGCGGCGACGAAGTCAGCGCGGTAGAACGCCGAGTCTGCGCGGACCACGACCATCGCGCGCGCACCGGCACGGTCCAGCACGGCCAGGGCCCGGCCAAGCGCCGCGGCCGACCCGCTGCCCGAGGCGGTGGCGCCCTTGCGGCACCGGGCGTCGAGGACCAGCGGCGCGGACTGCTCGGTCGAGACGGTCACGACCTGCACGTTCAAGCCCTTGACACCGGTGTACCCGTACCCTGCGGCCTGCTTGGCGTACCCGTAGACCTGCCGGACCGTGTCGTCCACGTCGACCATCACGACCTCGTCGTGCTCGTCGTGGCCGGCCAGCAGGTCCGGGACCTGGCGCACCAGCCCGGCCACGGTCGCGCCGGCCACACGGTCCAGCTGGCGCACGTGCCCGAAGGTGAACGACCGCAAGAACGTGCCCAGCGTCGAGGGGGCACGCACCCCGGTGAACGCCCGTGCGGTGGCCCCGGCCCGCAGCAGGCCCAGCCCGTCGACCGTGTCCGCCCCGGCGAGCATCCCGGCGACCACGCACCCGGCCTTGAGCGCCGCGTTCGGGCTGTCGACCGTCAACGCCTGCTCGGCGCACTGGTGGAACCCCGCGTTTTGGGCCAGCACCAGCGCCGGGGCAAGACCAGCCGACGGCACGAGGTTCGGGTTGTCGAACTGCGGACGGAGCCTATGAGATGCTTTCACTACGAGGTGCGCCTTCTGCTCTGCGACGATGGTGCGTAGACAACCATCATCATCCCAGGTCAGGGGCGCATTCTCGTGCTACGACACGCACCACCACATCGGTGGATCCAGGTTGAGCTCGACGACGACGTAGCGCATCTGCTCGACGTGGAAGAACAGCAGGTCGATGAAGAAGTCGTGCCCCTCGACGTCGAAGTGCACCTGACGGCCGACGAAGCTGAACCCACGGCCGAACTCCGACAAGGTGTGCTGCAGCCGGTCGATCAGGCCCTGCTCCAGCTCACGCTCGCTCGAGGACGCGGACAGGTCGAGGAAGTCGAAGACGTACGGGTCACGCGTCAGCTGCTGGGCGAGCTCGGAGTCGTCCGGTGTCAACCGAGCCGCGAAGCTGGACGGCGCGGCCCCCGCCCGGGACCGCAGCCGGTTCTTGATCTGGTTGAGCAGCACGGCCCGGGACCAGCCGTGCTCGACGGCCGCACCGGCGTACCAGTCTCGGTCGTCCTGGTCGTCGAGACGGTCCAGCAGCGTCGTGACGTGCCCCCAAGGCAATTGTGCAACAAGCTGTTGCACAATTGGCGTCAGTGTTACGTCTGGGGCTCCCACCTGCGAAAACAGGCCAGGCCAGGCTCGGACGGCTGCCGTCATGTAGTGCAGGTTGCGCCCGGAGAAGCCGCGCATCTCAGGGAACTCGGTTCGCAGGTCGGCGGCCAGCCGGTGGATGATCCGCGTTCCCCAGCCCTCGGCGGACTGCCGCTCCAGGATCGCCGCGCCGATAGCCCAGTACAGCGCCAGCAGTTCGGTGTTGACGATGCGGTGCGCCCGCAGCTGCGCGGCACGCACGCGGGCCTTGAGGTCTGCCAGCAGTTCGCCGTACCCCTGCGGAACGAGGTCGTTGCTCATCGGTGTGCTCCCATCGGTCGTGTTCATGGGCCAAGCCTGGCAGCGACCACCCACAGTGGGCGTCAGGTGTGTGGTGGGCCACCGCTGCGTGGCGGGGCCTGAACGGGACCCGGCCCGCCGCCTGGGCCTGCTGCGCAAGTACAAGGGCCGGTTGCTGCTGACCAAGGCCGGGGCCGCGGTCGGCGAGGACCCGGACGCGTTGTTCACCCACATCGCCTCCCGCCTCGTGGCTGGCGCGAAGCCCGGTTTTGTTGAAGACGCTGATCTGCTCGTCCTGCCCCACATCGCCGTCGACCCTGACCACGACCCGTTGGCGCCCGTCGCGAGCCTGCTCACCGACATCGGCTACCGCCTGGATGACGAACCCGTGGACGCGGCCAGCCTGCACCAGTACGTGCGGGTGTCGTTCCTCCCGCAGTTTTGGCAACAACTGTTGCAATATTCGCGCTACCTCGGGATACTGGCGCGGCCATGAACCTGGCGTGAGCCCTCAGGCCGTCCTGGTCGGCACCAGTTGTGCAACGGTCGTTGCACAAGACGGTTCCGGGTTGTGCTGCTACGCGCACACCGCGCAGAGACCGGCAGGTAGGTCGACCGGTTGGGGAGTCAAGCAGCGAAGACAGATGGCACCCCGGAAGAGAACCGAGGGTTCGCGGTGTCCGGTCGACCCGGGTTCGACGTCGAAGAGGTCTGCATGCCTGGCGAACAGCCTTGGGTGCTGCCGGGCGATCGTTGCGTGGAGCTGTGCGGAAGTCCGTGAGGGATTCTTCATCCCGCTGACCATGACGTCCAGCGTGCGTCGGTAGACACCACGTTCCGTGCGTTCGGCCAGGAACAGGTCAGGGTTCACGGCGCTGACGCCTACGAGGCGCAGGTCGTTGGTGGCGAAGTCGTCGACGTCCTCGGTCAGCAGGAACGTCGCACCGGCAGCCTCGGCGTCGGCGAGGATCTGCCGGTCG
>WRCL01000248.1 GCA_009783975.1 Micrococcales bacterium | reverse complement strand
GCACGGCTGGAGCTGGCCGACGCCTACGACGAGGCACGTGACACCAAAGCCCTGGCGACGCTGGACTGGCGCGAGTTCACCGACGACGAGCTCGACCTCATGCCGGTGTTCTTGACGGTCTCCGGTGACGGGGCTGCGTACGACATCGGGTTCGGTGCCCTCTCGCGGGTGCTCGCCGAAGGGATCCCGGTGAAGATGCTCGTGCTGGACACCGGCACGTACTCCAACACCGGCGGGCAGGCGTCCACGGCGAGCTTCACCGGCCAGGACTCTGACCTGGCACGGTTCGGCTCGGCGCACGGGGGCAAGTCCGAGCTGCGCAAAGAGCTCGGCCTGCTCGGGGCGTTCCACCCGAACACGTTCGCCTGCTCGGTGTCCACAGCGCTGTACGGGCACTTCCTCGACACCGCGCACGCGATGCTCGGGTACGGCGACGGGGCGGCGCTCATGCAGGTGTACACCCCGTGCCAGCCCGAGAACGGCATCGCCGACGACCTGTCCGCAGCGCACGCGCGCGCAGCGGTCGAGTCGCGTATGGCCCCGCTGTTCGTCCACGACCCGCGTGGTGGTGAGGCGTTGTCGGCCCGGTGGAACCTTGACGGCAACCCCGACATCGACAAGCTGTGGACGTCGATGACGATCCAGCACGTCGACGACGCTGGTGCCCTGGCGCTGCTGGAGACCCCGCTGACCCCCGCCGAGTTCGCGTTCGGCGAGGTGCGGTTCGCCAAGCACTTCCGCAAGCTCAAACCAGCCGAGGACGACGCTGCGGTGCTCGTCGCCGACTACGTCGAGCTCAGCGCCGACCAGCGCGAAGGCAAGGTCCCGTTCGTCTACACCACCGACGCCGACCGTCGCCTGGTCAAGGTCGCGTGCTCCGCGGCGATCATCGCCTTGGTCGAAGACCGCCGCAGGCACTGGCGCACCTTGCAGTACCTCGCCGGTGTGACGGTCACGGCGATGTCGGCCTCGCACGCCACCGAGCTGGCCGACCTGCGCACCCAGCTCACCGAGGCTCTGGCCTCGCGCGAGGACTCGATGGACGAGATCGCCGCGGCGATGGCCGAGCTGGCCACCTCGACCGCACCGGTCGCCCCAGCACCGACGATGCTGGGGATGCCAGGGTCGGGCCCACCACCAGCGGCGGCGGCCCCAGCGGTCGACATCGGGGACCGGCCGATCTGGCTGGACCCGGCTGACGAACCGCTGTGCAACGACTGCGGGACGTGCTACCAAGAGCTCCCGGCGTTGTTCGAGAAGGCGACGATCGTCGTCGACGGCAACGCCCAGGTGATCGGACGGCTCAAGGACGGGGTGCTCGACGGCCTGGAGGTCACTGACGACCTCGCAGGCCGTATGGCACGCGTCAAGGACAACTGCGACGCGGAGATCATCCGATGACTGCCACTGCTGAACCCACTGAGGGCACCGTCGCCACCTGGCTGGGTGCCAAGGCCGTGCTGGACGCCTCGGCCGAAGAAGTCACGCGCCTGGAAGGAACCCGGGAGGTCTCCGGGTTCCGCAACCAGATGGACCTGCTCAGCCGGCGCCTGGCCGCCGACCCGCGGTCGTTCCGGCAGATGTTCGTCGCCGACGGGATGGCCGCTGTGGCCGCAGAGTTCCGTGGCACCGAGCTGTCCAAGGACTTCACGCTCACGCTGTGGGACGTGCTGTCACGTGACGACGCCGCGGCCATCGTCGCGATGCGGTTCGTCTGGAACCTGCCGGTGGGCAAGAAACGCCTGTTCTTGCGGGCGATCGACCGGTACCTGCGTGACCGCTACCCGATGTTCGAAGGGCTGTCGGAGAACTGGCCGCTGGGCAACGGCATCGAGCCGTACATCCGGCCCCCCGAAGAGCGCTGGGAAGACTTCGACCTGGTGAACACCGGGTACCTGGGCTACATGGCCCTGGGGTACACCCAGCGTGACGTGGACCTGTTCGTGTGGCTCGAAGCCTTGCGCGACAAGCAGTGCTCAGACTCCCCGTGCGAGATCGGCGAGCTGCTCGAAGGCCGCGAGACGCCGATCGGCGGGTGCCCGGTCAAGGTCCACATCCCCTCGATGTTCGAGCTCATGGGCCAGGGCCGGTTCTCGCAGGCTCTGGAGATGCTCGAAGCGTCCAACCCGCTGCCGAACGTCACCGGACGGGTGTGCCCCCAAGAGCTCCAGTGCCAAGGCGCGTGCCTGCACAAACGCCCGATGTCGATCGGGCAGGTCGAGTGGTTCTTGCCTGAGCGCGCCAAGCTCGTCGACCCCGAGAGCCATGTGCGGCGTTTTGCCGGGCTCGCCGATCCGTGGCGGGCCGCAACCCGGCCGCCCATCGCGATCGTCGGGTCGGGTCCGTCGGGTCTGATCAACGCCTACCTCCTGGCTGTCGAGGGCTACCCGGTCACGGTGTTCGAGGCGTTCCACGAGCTTGGTGGGGTGCTGCGGTACGGCATCCCCGAGTTCCGGTTGCCCAACGGGCTCATCGACGACGTCGTGCGAAAGATCCGCCTGCTGGGCGGACGGTTCGTCACGAACTTCGTCGTCGGCAAGACCGCGACCTTGCAGGACCTGCGCGAGGCCGGGTTCTGGAAGATCTTCGTCGGCTCTGGTGCCGGCCTGCCGAAGTTCATGGACGTGCCCGGTGAGCACCTGCTCAACGTCATGTCCGCGAACGAGTTCCTCACCCGCGTCAACCTCATGCAGGCTGCGCACGACGACCACGAGACCCCGTTGCCGTTCGTCGAGGGCAAGCACGTCATCGTCATCGGTGGTGGCAACACCGCGATGGACGCCGCGCGCACCGCCAAACGCCTGCACGGGGACGTGACGATCGTCTACCGGCGCACCCAGGCCGAGATGCCCGCCCGTGTCGAAGAGCTCGAGCACGCCCTGGAAGAGCAGGTCGCGCTCATGCAGCTGCACTCGCCGACGCAGTTCCACTCCGACGAGGCCGGTTTCGTCAACGCTGCGACCATCGAAGAGATGGAGCTGGGCGAACCGGACTCCTCAGGCCGCCGCCGTCCGGTCGCCACAGGGCGAACCTCGCTCATGCCCGTGGACCTGGTCATCATGGCCCTGGGCAACGCCGCGAACCCGATCATCAAAGACTCCGAGCCGAACCTCGCCGTGTCCCGCTGGGGGACCATCGAGCTCGAGCGCGGGTCGCAAGAGACGTCCATCAAGGGCATCTACTCTGGTGGGGACGCGGCCCGTGGTGGGTCGACGGCGATCTTGGCTGCCGGTGACGGCCAGTCGGCCGCCAGGGAGATCCTCGACGCCGAGCTGCCGACCGACGAGGTCGCCGACCGTGTCGCCAGCGCGCTGGCGTACACCGACGAGGCTGCGTCCGGCGCGGTCATCGTCGCCAAGCGCAACCTGTCGCCGGGGATCGAAGAGATCGTCGTGCGGGCCCCGGTCATCGCCCGTTCGGCCCAGGCCGGTCAGTTCGTGCGGGTGTTCCCCGCCGAACGCGGCGAGCTCATCCCCTTGACCCTGGCCGACTGGGACGCCGAAGCTGGGACGATCACGTTGGTCATCCAGGACGTCGGGGTCTCCTCGGCGCAGATCAACGCCCTGCAGCCTGGTGACGTGCTCGCTGGTGTCGCCGGGCCGCTCGGGCGCCCGTCGGTGCTCCACAGCTACCCGGCCGACCAGACCGTCGTGTTCACCGCTGGGGGCCTTGGCCTGCCGCCGGTGTTCCCGATCATGCGCGAGCACCTGCGCCTGGGCAACCACGTCACCTTGGTCAACGGTTTCCGCACCAAGGACCTGATGTTCTGGGACGGCGAAGGCGAGTGGATCCCCGCCTTGCAGGCCCAGTACGGCGACAAGCTCGACGTGGTCTACACCACCGACGACGGCAGCTTTGGCACCAAGGGTTTCGTCACCACCCCCCTGGAGAAGATGCTCAAGGCCAAACGCCCGATCGCCGAGGTCATCGCCATTGGCCCTTCGCCGATGATGCGCGCCGTCGCCGACCTCACCCGCGCCTACAAGGTCCCCACAGTGGCCTCGTTGAACGCGATCATGGTCGACGCCACCGGCATGTGCGGCGCCTGCATGGTCCCGGTCGAGGTCGACGGAAAGCTT
>WRCL01000247.1 GCA_009783975.1 Micrococcales bacterium | reverse complement strand
TCGTGGTCACCCTCGGCGGGTCGGTCGTGCGGATCACCCCTGACGTGCAGTTCAGCGGTCCGGGCGGGTCGTTGACCGCGCTCGGGCTGTACTACGCCGATGCTGGCCAGCACCTGGAGCACCGGTTGTTCGTCGACCACGCCGTGCCGCGGTGCCGGTCGCGGGTGACCTACAAAGGCGCCCTGCAAGGTGACGGCGCCCGCAGCGTGTGGGTCGGTGACGTGCTCATCCGGGCCGCGGCCGAAGGCACCGACACCTACGAGCAGAACCGCAACCTGCTGCTCACCGACGGGGCCCGCGCCGACTCGGTGCCCGACCTGGAGATCGAGACCGGTCTGATCGAAGGGGCTGGGCACGCCAGCGCCACCGGGCGTTTCGACGACGAGCAGCTGTTCTACCTGTGCAGCCGGGGGATTCCCCCCGACCAGGCCCGCCGCCTGGTCGTGCGAGGGTTCTTCGCCGACCTGCTGGGCCAGGTCGGGGTGGACGACGTCGCCGAACGCCTGCTGGCCCATGTCGATGCTGAGCTGGCGAGCCTTGGTCGTGCCTCATGACCGCCGCGCTGGCCTGTCGCACCGGTGACGTCGCCCCCGGTGGTGCCCTGCGCTGCGAGCTGCCCGGCGCTGTCGTGGCTGTGGTCCGCGACACCGACGGTGGTTGGCACGCCCTGGCCGACAGGTGCTCGCACGGCACCGTGTCGCTGTCTGAGGGGCACGTGTCTGGGTGCACCGTGGAGTGCTGGGGCCACGGATCAGCCTTCGACCTGACCACCGGCGAACCCCTCGGGCTGCCCGCGACCAACCCGGTGGCCGTGTACACCGTGACCATCGACGGCGACGAGGTGTACGTCGACATGAACCCTGCCACCCCGACCAGCACCGAGGAGACCTGATGTCCACCCTGGAGATCTGCGACCTGCACGTGAGCGTGGGGACCAAAGACGGCACCAAGCAGATCCTGCGCGGGGTCGACCTGGTCATCGCCTCAGGCCAGACCCACGCGATCATGGGCCCGAACGGCTCGGGCAAGTCCACCTTGGCCTACGCCCTGGCTGGGCACCCGAAGTACGAGGTCACCAGCGGCTCGGTGAGGCTGGACGGCGAGGACCTGCTGGCGATGAGCGTCGACGAACGCGCCCGCGCCGGGCTGTTCCTGGCCATGCAGTACCCGGTCGAGGTGCCCGGGGTGTCGGTGTCGAACTTCTTGCGCACCGCCAAGACCGCTGTTGACGGCAAAGCCCCGCCCCTGCGCACCTGGGTCAAAGACATCAAAGCCGCGATGGCCGATCTGCGCATGGACGCGGCGTTCGCCGAACGGTCGGTCAACGACGGGTTCTCCGGTGGTGAGAAGAAACGTCACGAGATCTTGCAGATGCAGCTGTTGCGCCCCCGGTTCGCCGTCCTCGACGAGACCGACTCAGGCCTGGACGTCGACGCGTTGCGCGTCGTGTCCGAAGGTATCAACCGGGCCCGCGAGGCGAACGACGCCGGGCTGCTGCTCATCACCCACTACACCCGGATCTTGCGGTACGTGCGCCCTGACTACGTCCACGTGTTCGTCGCCGGGCGGATCGCCGAAGAAGGCGGCCCCGAGCTCGCCGACCAGCTCGAGGCCGAAGGTTACGACCGGTTCGAGCAGGTGAGTGCATGACGGCCCCGTTCACCGCCTCCGAGCTGGCCACGCTCCGCGCCGACTTCCCGCTGCTCGCGCGGACCTTGCGTGACGGACGGCCGCTGGTCTACCTCGACTCGGGGGCGACGGCCCAAAAACCGCAGGTGGTCATCGACGCCGAGACGCAGTTCTACACCTGCACGAACGCTGCTGTGCACCGCGGCGCCCACCGGCTCGCCGAAGAGGCGACCGACGCGTTCGAACAGGCCCGTGAGCAGGTCGCCGCGTTCGTCGGGGCTGACGCGGACGAGCTTGTGTGGACCCAGAGCTCGACCGGTGCGCTCAACCTTGTCGCCTACGCCATCGGCAACGCGACCGCTGGTCGTGGCGGGGCTGCCGCGCGGCGGTTCGCCCTCGCGCCAGGCGACGAGATCGTCGTCACGGTCGCTGAGCACCACGCGAACCTCGTGCCGTGGCAAGAGCTCGCCGCACGCACTGGGACTGCGCTGCGCTGGGTCGACGTCGACGACACGGGCCGCTTGCGCACCGACACCCTCGACGAGGTGGTGACCGACCGCACCCGCGTCGTCGCGTTCACCCACGTGTCGAACGTCACCGGTGCGATCACCCCGGTCGCCCCGTTCGTCGCCGCAGCGCGGCGTGCTGGCGCGTTGACCGTGCTGGACGCGTCCCAGTCGGTGCCGCACCTGCCGGTGGACCTGCACGCGTTGGACGTGGACTTCGCGGCGTTCACCGGCCACAAGATGCTCGGCCCCACCGGTGTTGGCGCGCTGTACGGGCGGCGTGAGCTGCTCACCGACCTGCCGCCGGTGATGACCGGGGGATCCATGGTCGAGGTCGTCACCATGGAGTCCGCGACGTACGCCCCACCACCGCAGCGTTTCGAGGCCGGGACGCAGATGGTCGCCCAGGCCGTCGCCCTCGGGGTCGCCGCGCAGTACATGACCGGCCTGGGGATGGACCGCGTCGCCGCCCACGACGCGCACATCGCCGCGTTGCTGCTCGCCGCAGTGGCCGACCTGCCCGGGGTGCGCGTCATCGGCCCGACCGACGCCGCCGACCGCCTCGCCGCGGTGTCGGTCGTCGTCGACGGTGTCCACGCCCATGATGTGGGCCAGGTGCTCGACGACGCGGGGGTCGCGGTGCGCGTCGGCCACCACTGCGCGCAACCGTTGCACCGCCGGTTCGGCACCACCGCGACGACCCGCGCGTCCGCGTCGGTGTACACCACCGAGGACGACGTCGCCGCGTTCGCCCAAGCCCTGGCTGGTGTGCGCACGTTCTTCGGTGTGGAGGCCGGCCAGTGACCAACGAGATGGAACAGCTGTACCAGCAGGTCATCCTTGACCACGCCCGGCACCCACAAGGCCGGGCTGACCTGGGCGAGGCCGATGGCGCGGCCACCGCTGCCGTGGGCCATGCCGGTTGCACCGCCCGCTCGCACCAGGTCAACCCGACCTGCGGCGACGAGGTGACGCTCGAGGTCGTCGTCGACCGCACCGGCACCGTCCCGGTCGTCGCCGACGTGCGCTGGGAAGGCCAGGGCTGCTCGATCTCCCAGGCGTCGGTCTCGGTGCTGCACGGCCTGGTCGTCGGCGCGGACCTGCCCACGGTCGACCAGACCGCCGCGACGTTCCGCTCCCTGCTTGCGACCAAAGGCGCAGGCCTGGACGACGAGGCCGCCGAGGACCTGCTCGGCGACGCGAACGCCTTCACCGGTGTGGGCAAGTTCCCCGCCCGGGTCAAGTGCGCGCTGCTCGGCTGGGTGGCGCTGACCGACGCGCTGGTCCGCACCGGCGTGCGAGGAGACGACTGATGCCTGACCTGCCCACCGCCGCCGACGTCGAAGAAGCGATGCGCGACGTCATCGACCCCGAGCTCGGCATCAACGTCGTCGACCTGGGCCTGTATTACGGCGTCGCCTTCGACGGCACCACGGCCGTCATCGACATGACCCTCACCTCAGCCGCCTGCCCCATGACCGACCTCATCGAGTCCCAGTCCGCCGCCGCGCTGGAGCACCTGTGCGACAGCTTCCGCATCAACTGGGTCTGGATGCCCCCCTGGACCCAAGAACGCATCACCGAAGACGGCCGCGAACAGATGCGAGCCCTCGGCTTCAACATCTAGGCCGTGTTGCGAAAGTCCCTGCGCGCTGCGGCGCGCCAGGCTCGCACGCACCTCCGCGTTGGGGTATTTCAACCGGTACGCGTCCGGCGGCTCGGACCGTTCGGCGTCGATCGTCAGGTACCCGGTCTGGAACAGCAGGGCCGCCGTCGACAGGTTCCCCACGTCGAAGGTTCCCAGCTGGGTGCCTGAGGCCTCCAGGTCAGCCAGGCGCGGCAGGTACGCACCACGCCGGGCGAGGGTCTCCACCAGGAAAGTGGGCGTCGCACTCTCGAACCAGTAGGGCCGGAACTGACGTTTGGAGAACAACAGCAGCAGGTCGAACGGGTTGTACACCG
>WRCL01000246.1 GCA_009783975.1 Micrococcales bacterium | reverse complement strand
TGGCGGCGGTGCTCCAGCACCCCACCTTCGTGCCCGAGACCTTCGACACCCTCGACGCCGAGGTCTTCACCGTCCCGCGGTACCGTGCCGTGCACGACGCGGTCCGCGTCGCCGGGGGAGTGGCCACCGGGCGCACCCTGGCCGCCGCAGCCTGGGTCGACGCAGTGACCGACGCCGCCGCCGACTCGGTGCGCCCGACCATCACCGAGCTGTCCGTCGTCGCCCTGCCCGCCGACGCAGACGATGCCGTCGCCGCCCTCGTGCGTGCCACCGTCGACGGCCTGGTCGACCAAGCCCTGGCCCGCACCGTCGCTGACCTGCACGGCCAGCTGCGCCGCGCCGACCCCGACGACCCCCGCTCCCGCGAGATCCTCGCCGAGCTCAGCACCCTGGAGACCCGCCGCCGCGCCCTGCGCCAACAAGACTGACCTCGGGCTACTACTGGCGCAGCAGCGACACGACACTTCCCAGGGCCAGGCTCGCAACCGCCACAACCCACGAGACAGGTTCGGCCGCTGCTGCCGTGGCCCAGTTCCACACGGCGGGGCCACCGCCAGCGTTTCCCCACCAGACCAGGAGGAACAGCGCCACCATCGGCAGGACCCATGCGAACGCCGCCCGCACCACCGTCGCAGAGACCAGCGCAAGCCCATACCAGCACAGGCTCGCCCGGATCGCCTGCGCCGGTGTCCCGACGGCGGCGAACGCCTCAGACATCGCGCTGAGCACTACGGTAACCACCAGGAGCGCGAGCAGGTGCGCCCGCCGCGCGGACCTCAACGGCCCAGTGTCCGCGCGGTCGGTTCCAGGCACCGGCGATTCCAGGCTCGCGACGGCAACGACGGCGCAAAACATCACCAGCGCGTGCCGGTAGGGCATGGTCACGGGCTCAGCGGAGGACACGACGGTAAACAGCCGCCCGCCAACAGCGACAGCAATGGCTGCCAGTCCAGCCATGACTGCGACGGCGACCCCGACGTGCCGGGAGCGCAGGTAGAGCTTCACCCGCACCAGCCCTGGTTCAAAGCCTCCATCGTCGCCACACGGTCCGCGACCCAGGTGTTGCGCACCGACGGGCTTGCCTGCCACACGCCAGTGACCTCGACGATGTCGATGCCGGACGAGTCGCCGTACCCGGGCGGCCGTGGACGGTCCTCGATCTGCAGCTGGAAAAGCGCCGAGAGTTCACTCTGGGCGCGCCAATAGGTCCAGAGCCCTGGGTCGTCCTGCGGGGGGTCGCAGCGGACCGGTGCCAGCGAACCAGCTATCGCTCCGGCAAGCGTGTCGCTGAAGAACCAGGTTCCTTGGCCCATGGCCAAGAAACTGTCGCCGTGACTCAGGCCGAACTCGTCGATCTGCGTCATGAGCTGACCATGGACCGTCTGCGCCACGGTGTCCGCGCGGGCTGCCTTCTCGGCGAGCTGGGGCAGCAGTTGCGCGTTCTCGGGCCAGACGCACACACGTGGATGGGTATCACTGCACGCGATGTTGCTCGGCGCGGTGCGGTAGCGGACGACAGGTGGGCTTGTGAGCACCAGTGCTGCGCACCCGACCATGACCACAGCGCCGGTCGCTGCGCGCAGGCTGGCCCCGCGCCCGCCAGGGAAGGTGCATCCCGACCGCCGGGCCCGTGCACGGGTCGCGAGCACAGGTGCGACGAGTGCGAGCACGACGACGAAGACAGTCTCCACGACGGACGCGACCACAGCGTGAGGGTTGAGTTCGACCCACGGCCGGCCCGAGAGGAAGATCCGCGTGAACGCGTCATCGGCCGAACCAGGTGCGGCGCCCTGGAACCAGGCCGCACGCAGGAACGTCGCCAGCATCGCGACGACCGGTGCGAACCACAACGGGCCGCCGAGCCGGCCCAACGCCATCCCCACAGCAACGCTGCCGATGGCGAACGCGACTGTGACAACCAGGTACGACGGCCACAAGAACCCCGCCGGGGCGTGCCCGGTGAGGTTGACCACCACAGCGCATGCCGCTCCCGCACTGACGACGACGCAGGCCAGCACCACCCGTGCCACGAGCATGGCTGTCGCCGACGAACGCCAGGCGACCGTGTCGGCGGCGCACCCTCCCGCGTCCTGTTGGGTACGTTGCACCGCCTCGTACGCACTCAGGCCAGCAGCAGCAGGCCCAAGGAAGAGCCATGGCGCACTCACCGCGGCGGAGGCCATCGGCCAGACCCCCCGCCACGCGGCAACATCATTGAGCATCAGCCAGCACTGTGCGACGACAAGCACGGCGGCAGCCAGGGCAAACAGGGGGCGCCGCATCTCGGTCCACACGGCAGCGCGCATCAGGCGCCGACCCCTTGCGTCGGCCCCGGCAGCGTGCTCATGTACCCTCGCTCGATTGGTGAGTCTCCTGGCGCCCCCTCAGCGGCGGCCACTTCCAGATCCTGCGGTGTCCCCCGGAACCGCACCCTGCCCTCGTCAAGCACCAGGACGTCGGAGGTGACAATGGCGACGTCTTCGACCAGGTGTGTCGACAGGACGACCGCAACGTTTTCGAGCCGCGAGACCAACTCGCGAAACCTCAGACGCTGGGCAGGGTCCAGTCCCACTGTCGGCTCGTCGAGCAAGAGCACCTTGGGTCCGCCCACGATCGCCCCTGCGAGCGCGACGCGCTGGACCATCCCTCCAGACAAGGTACGCATCGGCTTGCCGCGCACCGCTTCCAGCCCGACCTGGTCCAGCGCCGTTCGCGCCTTGTGCTGGCGCCCCCGCGATGGCAAGCCCTTGAGCCACGCCGCGTACTCGACCGTCTCCAGTGCGGTGAACGATGGCACGAACGACGGCTTCTGGGGCAAGAACCCAATCACCCTGCGCGCCGCGCGCGCATCGGTACGTGACACGACCGGGTGCCCTTCCAGGGTCACCCGGCCGGTCGTCGGGGCGAGCTCGCACGCCAAAATCGACAGCAAGGTCGTCTTGCCAGCGCCGTTGGGGCCCAACAGGCCCAACCGTGCACCTGAAGGCAAGTCAAGACTCAACCGCGAGAGCGCCTGAACATGTCCGTACGAACGCGTCACCCCATCGGCACTCAACACCGGTGGTATCCCTCCTAGATAGCCAGGGGGTTAGCCCTTGTACGAGACGTAGTTGTGTGACGACTGCACACCGCGCCACGCCTCACCGCTGTCGAACGTTGTCGTTGAGCCCTTCTTCACGTATCGCCACGGACCGATGTAGTCTGGCTGGAGTGCACGCGCGACGTGAGCCTTGAAGTCCCCCGAGGCGGTTGCCGGGGCACACTTGGCCGCCCATGCGGTATTCCACCACTGCACATAGCATCCGACAGTTTTGGCGCTCGTGCCTGCGGCGAACGCCGGTCCCGCCGCCAGAGACACCGTCGGGACCGCGAGCAGACCCACCACCGCGAGGCGGGCGAACCTATGCCTTGCACCTGAAGTCATCATGCTGCGTCTCCTTCACGAGATTCGAACGAACTCAGGGTCAACAATCCACATCACGAAAGGCGCGTCAAACACACTCTTGATACACCCGAATGGTGGCGCGCGTTTGCTGCCCGCCAGTGTTGCACAGCGAGCCTGCCTGGTCAACCTTCTCGGCTCATCTCAGATGAGGTGGCATCGGGATCGGCAGCGTCCAGTCCAGCAGCGACCTCGAGATGTCGGTCTGGCAGGCAGCCGCAGCGGGGCATCAGCCCAGCCAGGGGGCTCCGCGATGACGCCCGCCAACGGTCACAGCGGGTCAAGGATCACGGTGCCGGCTACCGCGACGCAGCTGTGTCATTTGGTCAGCCCAGTCCCGGCGCTGGCGAGGTGCTCGGTCATGCCTGTGCCCGACATGCCTGACAGCCGCCATCACCCGGAACACACACGACGATGGTGCCTGGTCCTCCGACGCACCACACAGCCACCGAGTCTCGCAGGTCGTCTGAGCGGCCGTGCACCTGCGCACGCCAGTTCGACACAGGAGTGCTGCGCGTCCTGTCTGGAAGAATCGCAACGAACACACCTGGCGCGCGAAGAGGGACGTTACCCGGCGGTTGCGCTGGCGCGGAGCTCGCGGACGACGGTGACGCGGATCTCGCCGGGGACCTCTGAGTCGGACTCGATCTGGCGGGCGATGGC
>WRCL01000245.1 GCA_009783975.1 Micrococcales bacterium | reverse complement strand
GCAGCCGGGCGGCGTCGTCGCCGGCGGCGCGCCAGTCGGCGGCGAAAGGGGGTTCCAGGGCGAGGGGGGCCCGGTCGGACAGCACCTGCACGAGGTCGGTGAGCATCTGGCGCTGGATCTCGTACAGCGGCTCGTTCTCGCGTGGGGCCATGACGTAGGTGACGGCGATGCCTTTGAGCACCATGATCTCGGCGAGGGTGCCCTCGGGTACGACAAGGTCGGCCCCGTACCGCGAGTGCGGGCCAGGGCCGTACCGGGCGCGGGTCGCACGCTGGGCGGCTTTGGCGAACCGGCCGATGAGCTGGCTCGTCGCGTCCTTGAGCATCGCCAGGGCACGGCGCGACCCGTCGAAGCTGTCGGGCCACAACCGGGCGTCGACGAGGCGGTCCATCGCCGCGTACAGCTCGGCAGCCCCGCGCAGGTCGCCGTACCAGGTCTCCACCGCTGAGGCGATGCGCTCGCGGTCGTCAGCGACGGCGAGGACGACGGGGTCCACCCGCCCGCCGACCACCGCGTCCTCCACGTCGTGCACCGAGTAGGAGATGTCGTCGGCCAGGTCCATGACCTGCGCCTCCAGGCACTTGCGCCGCTCGGGGACGTCCTGGCGCACCCAGTCGAACACGTCCCGGTCGTCGGGGTACACCCCGAACTTGTGCGTGGGCCGCCCCGAGGCCGCGCTCACCGGGCCCTCGCCGAACCCCCACGGGTACTTCACCGACGCGTCCAGGCACGCCCGGGTGAGGTTGAGCCCGACGCTCGTCCCGTCGTCCGCGGTGACCTTCGCCTCCAGCCGCGTCAGCAGCCGCAGGGTCTGGGCGTTGCCCTCGAACCCGCCGATGTCGCGCGCGAGGTGCGCCAACGCCCGTTCGCCGTTGTGCCCGAACGGGGGGTGCCCCAGGTCGTGCGCGAGGCACGCGGTGTCGACGACGTCAGGGTCGCACCCGAGCGCTTTGCCGATCTCCCGCCCGACCTGCGCGACTTCTAGGGTGTGCGTCAACCGCGTCCGCACAAAGTCGTCCGACGACGGCCCGAGCACCTGCGTCTTGGCCCCCAGGCGCCGCAACGCCGAGCAGTGCACCAACCGCGCGCGGTCCCGTTCGAACGCTGTGCGCTGCTGGGACTTCGCCGCCTCGGGGACCAACCGCTCCCGGTCGCCCGGCCCGTACCCGACCCCCACAGCCTCAAGCGTCACCATGGCCCCCCTCGTCCGCGGCCGAACCGTCGATACCCACGTGCGCAACGTACTACGGACACCCCGCCGCGATCACCATGGAAAGATGGCTCTCGTGACCCGTGTCCGCTTCGCGGCCCCGCTGGAGTCGGTGACCCACGGCGGGTCGACCTACCTCGTCGTCCGCGTCCCCGCCGACGAGTCCGACCTCATCGACGACCTTCCCGTCCTCCGTGTCGGCTTCCAGGGCGTCAAAGTCGAAGCCACGATCGGCACGACCACCTGGAAGACCACCGTCTTCCCTGACAAGACCGGCTTTCTGCTGCTCGTCGCCAGAAAACGCGCCACAGATGAAAACCTCACCGTCGGCGACCGCGTCGACGTCGCCCTGACCGTCCTGTGACTCTGGAAGACAGTGGGGACGGTTCCTATGTCTTGCCTGGTCAGCGCCACGTCTGGGAGGGTCTCCCGGTTCGACGCCGGTCAGTGGACACCCCGGGTCACATCGCGGCAGTGGCGGCCGCGGCCTGCTCGTCGACGACGATCCGGGCCACGACGTTGAGGAACGCAGCACGGACCAGCGGCACGTCGTGGCCCAGCGCCGCGGCGACGAGGAACATCGCCATGGTGTCGCGGACGACCTTCGCGCCGCGCAGGTCGGCTGAGACTGCGGCGACTGTGCTGGCCAGCCAGCCGTGGTCGCACTGGGCCAGCACGAGCAGCCCCAGCCCACTGGCCCCAGGCTGGCCGGAGAGCTTGACCTTGGCGCGGGCCAGGGCGTCGCGGACCGCCACGACGTGGTCAAGCTCGACCTCCCACAGCCCGCCGATGACGAGCAGCTGGGCCAGGGTCTGTCCTGCGTTGCGCCGGAACCGCGGCTTGAGCGTGCCGTAGACGGTCTCGACCAGACGCGTCGCGGCGGTGACCTCCTGTGGTCCCAGTGCCAGCAGCAGCGACGGGACGTAGTCGTCGGCCGACGTGACGATGACATGGTCGGCCCGTTGCAGCAGGTACGCGGCACGGGCGCGCTCGGCGAGCAGCCCGAACTCGCCAGGCGCAGCACGTCCGGCCAGGACGAGGGCTGTCGCCGACAAGAACGGGCCGGGGCTGAAGGGACGCACCTTGAGTGCCTCCCAGGCGAGCTTGGTGTCCCGCACAGCCCCCGACGGGTCCGGCGACCCCAACGCCGCGGCCGCGATCACCAGGTCAAGCCCGGCAGCAAACCGCCACGACCGCGTGCGCACCGGCGCAGCGAGGTTCCGCACCTGCTCGGGGTCGACCACAGCCCCGTCCACCGCCCGCAAGAACGCCACCGCCCGCCGGCACGTGTCACCACGTCCCGACAGGCGCTTCTTGCCCGCCCGGTAGTTCTCCACGAACAACGGCACGGACACGCTCAGGTCGGTCGTCACACCCAGACTCTACGCGGCGCAGCACCGTGGACGGTGCGAAGAGTGTGGCGAGCAACACCGGTCGGGGTTGCCCGACGAAGGGCGTGTTCGCCCTCCTGCCCCCAGCCGTCCTTGTCGCCGTGTTCGCTGCAGACAACAGAAAGGCAAGATGACCTGGGACCAATCGTAGGAGCCCCATCCACCACAAAGGCTCCGAACGAGATCGATAGTTCTGTGGTGAGTTCGACAGCTTGGTGGTGAGATCGACAGTTAAACTGTCGATCTCACCGCGGAAGTATCGAACTCGCGGGGTGGTGGTGATGTTATTGGCTGGATTAGGCGCCCGAGCCGCGCACGAGGGCGCGGTAGCCCCATTTGCCGAGGTCGATGCCGGCGTTCTTGGTGAGCTTGACGCGGTCGCCGGTGGCGAAGTCGGTCCAGGTGCCGGTGTAGGGGCCGTCGGTGAGGCAGACCGAACGGCGTTGGGGTGAGAGGTTGGCGACCATGAGGACGGCGTCGTCGTTGGGCGACTGGCGGGTGAATGCCAGGACGCGGGAGGGTTTGGTGGTGCGGACCTCGACCATCCGGGCGCCCCAGGCGCCGTTCCACAGGGCGCTGTTGGCTTTCTTCAAGGCGATGAGGCGGCGGTACAGTTCGCCCATGGGGTGGTCGCGCCAGCCGACGGGGTCGGAGTCGAAGAAGGCGAGGCGGCGTTCGTTGCCGTCTTCGTGGCCGTTGTAGACCAGGGGGATGCCTTCGGACAAGACCGACAGGACGACGGCGACCTCCAGGGCGCCGCCGAAACGCTCAAAATCGGTCCCGTCCCACACGTTCTGGTCGTGGTTGGTGACGAACAGCATGCGCATCGCGTCGGCGCGGTACGCCTTGGAGTTCCAGGCGTAGTACGAGCGCAGGGCGTTGGCGTTCGCGTCGCCGTCGGCGATCGTGCGGACGGCTTCGCCCCACGACCAGCTGTAGGTTGCGTCGAAGGCGCGTTCGTGCAGCTCGCGTGACTCCCACTCGGCAAGCAGGAACACCGGGCGGACGGCGTCGAGCTCAGCACGGGCACGTTCCCAAAAATCCGTGGGGACCAGCCCGGCGATGTCACAGCGGAAGCCGTCGAGGCCGAGCTCCCGGGTCCAACGGACCATCGCGTCGACCATGTAGTCGCGCACCGCGGGGACCGAGTAGTCCAGGTCGGCGACGTCGTCCCACTGGCGCCACGCCGGGGCCAAGCCACCTTTCCAGTCGCGGGTGTACCAGTCGGGGTGCTCAGCGACCAGGCGGCAGTCGCAGGCGGTGTGGGTCGCGACCCAGTCGACGATGACGTGCAGACCCACGTCGTGGGCGGCGGCGACGAAGCTGCGCAGGTCGCCCAGCGTGCCCAGGGCAGGATCGACGCTGTCGTAGTCGCGCACTGGGCACGGCGCCCGGCCTTTGCCGCCGGCCTCGTGGACGGGGGTGAGCCAGACGATCGACACACCGAGGTCGGCCAGGTGCGGCAGGTGGTGCGCGGCTGCGGCGAACGTGCCCTCAGGTGTGAACT
>WRCL01000244.1 GCA_009783975.1 Micrococcales bacterium | reverse complement strand
GGCGATCCAGGCGACAAGCTGCGGGTAGGCGTTGGGGTGCGTGACAACGCCGTCACGCAGGGCGGGGTGGTTCTGGGCGATCGCGGCCAGGGCATCGGCAGGCGTCGTCGGGTTCTGCACGGCCCACGCTGCGTAGCTGGGGTCTTGGTAGCTCACGACCACTCCCTCGTCATCGTCGCGCCCCAGTCTACGCACCGGGTGTGATGCTCCCAGAACACACCGCACACCGTCTGTGGCACCTGGGCCCGGCGTCGTCGCCTCTCACCTCCAGCGAGGCTCGATTCGTCCGTGCGGCTCGCCCACCGGCGAGCACATCCGACGCATGCCATGGCGGCGCTGGCACGTGGCTGGGTGGACGACTACGTCACAACCGGTTCGCGCAACTACGTCACAGTTCGCGCGACTACGTCACGACCAGTTCGCGCGACTACGTCACGACCGGTTCGCGCACCGTGTGCTGACGTTGGTGGACCACACCTGGTGCTGGCGCTGCGAGCCACGCGTCGATACGGGTCAGCGCTGTGGCCTTGGCTGTGTGGCCCGCCTGCGAGGCGCGCACCGACGCCCGTGCGAGGTCGGCCAGCCCCGCGTCGTCAAAACCCAGGACCTCGCGGGCGGTGGTGTACTGGTCGACCAGGCGCGAACGGAACAGCAGAGGGTCGTCGGCGGCCAGCGCGACCTGCGCCCCAGCGGCGACCAGGGTCGCCAGCGGCACCTGGGCCAGCTCGTGGTACACCCCCAGCGACACGTTCGACGCTGGGCACACCTCGAGCACGACCTGGTCGCGCACGACGCGCTCAAGCACCCGGGGGTCCTCGGCGCAGCGCACACCATGGCCCAGACGGTGCGGGTGCAGGTGGTCGAGCACCTGGTCGACGTGGTCGGGGCCGAGCAGCTCGCCAGCGTGCGGGACGAGCGCAAGACCAGCCCGCGCAGCGATGGCGAACGCCGCCGCGAACGTCGCCGTGTCACCGCGCCGCTCGTCGTTCGACAGCCCAAACCCCACGACCTCACCTGGCCCGGACCCGGCGTACCGTGCTGCGAGCCGCGCCACGGTCCGTGCGTCCATCGGGTGGCGCAGCCTCGAGGCCGCCAGGACGACCCCGACCTCGATCTGGTGCGCGGCCGAGGCGACGCGCGCCTCGTCAAGCACGATCTGGACGGCGGCGGTGATCCCGCCCACGTGCGGGGCGTACGTGGTCGGGTCGACCTGGATCTCCAGGCGCACCGACCCTTCGGCGGCGTCGTCGGCCACAGCCTCAGAAATCACCCGGCGCATCGTCGCCTCGTCACGCACGACGGTGCGGGCCGCGTCGTACAGACGCTGGAAGCGGAACCACCCGCGAGCGTCGTACGGCACGTGCAGCGGGTCGTCGTCAAGCAGCGCCGCAGGCAGGCGCACACCTTTGGCCTGCGCCAGCTCGGCAAGCGTCGCCGGGCGCATCGACCCGGTGAAGTGCAGGTGCAGGTGCGCCTTGGGCAGGGCAACGAGGTCACGCATCATGCCCAGTGTGCCCCACAGTGCGGTAGTTGACACATCTGTGCGGCCGACGACCTGGCGTGCTGTTCGCCCCCGTTACCCCGCGGTGAAACTGAGCGTCGTCACCGGGTGATTGTTCGACACTTCGTTGATCTGTTCGACAGCATAACTGTCGAACAGATCAACGAAGTGTCGAACAATCCCAGGTCGTCCAGGCGCTGTGGTCGCGCTCGTCACAGGGCGCAGGTGATGAGCACAGGTTCAGGGGTCAAAGTGATACCGAAACGGGCGTGGACGCCTGCGCGGACCTCGCGGGCCAGGGCGAGGATGTCGGCGGCGCTGGCTCCCCCGCGGTTCGTCAGGGCCAGCACGTGCTTGGTCGACAGCGCTGCCGGGCCGGGAAGGCCATGGCCTTTGGCGAAGCCGGCGTGGGTGATCAGCCACGCGGCGCTGGTCTTGACCTGGCCGCCGTCGGTGGGGAAGCGGGGGGCGTCGGGGGGCAGGGCCGCGGCGGTGGTCGCGTCCAGCAGCGGGTTGGTGAAGAACGACCCGGCTGAGCGTGTGTCAGGGTCGGACGGGTCGAGCACCATCGCCTTGCTGGCACGCAGGGCCAGGACGGCGTCACGCACATCAGCCAGGGGTGCGCGGGCGCCGACGGGCACGTCCAACGCTGTGGCAAGCTCGGGGTAGGCCACCGGCCGGGACAACGACTCCTTGCGGAGCTGGAATGTGACCTCCAGCACCACATACCGGGGTGTGGGGCCCCAGACCTGCACCTGGCCCGCAGCCGGGGACAGCGATGCCTTGAGCAGGGATGTGCGGTAGCCGAAACGCAGGTCTGCCACCGGCAAGGTACGCACCGTCGCGCCGGCGCGGTCCCACACCCGCACCGAGGCGATCGTCTGGGCGACCTCCTGGCCATAAGCACCGACGTTCTGCACCGGGGTGGCACCAGCCGAGCCCGGGATGCCCGCGAGCGCCTCGACGCCGCTGAGCCCGTTGCCCACAGCGTGCTCGACCACGGCCGCCCAGCCGGTGCCGGCGGCGACGACGAGCGTCGTCCCAGCGCAGGCTGAGGCGTCGGTGACACCAAGGTCGCAACGGGCGTCGCGGACGACGACCCCGTCGAACCCGTCGTCGCCGACGAGGACGTTCGAACCCCCGCCGAGCACGAGCAACGGTTCACCTGTGGCGTCCGCGGTGCGCACGACCTCGACGAGCTCGTCGGCGGTGGTCGTCTCGACGTACCGGCGGGCCGGTCCGCCGACGCCCAAGGTGGTCAGCTGCGCCAAGGTCGTCTTCACACGTCCTACCGTACGGCGCACTCACCGGTCCGCGGGGAGGCGAACCACCGCTTGGGCCTTGCCAAGGACGCGCTGGCCCTCGCAGGTGACGACCAGGTCGACCCGGGCGGTGCCGGCCTCTGGGTCGGTCGCACCGACGGTGGCCACGACGAGGACGGTGGCCTGCCCCGGGTCGGGCACGGGCACGGGCCGGGAGAAACGGACCTGGTAGTCCACGACCGCACCAGGGTCGCCCAGGGCCTCGACGACGACGTCGACGACGGCGCCCATCGTCCACATCCCGTGGGCGACGACACCAGGCAGGCCGACCTCGCGGGCGACCCTGTCGTTCCAGTGGATCGGGTTGAAGTCACCTGAGGCACCGGCGTAGCGCACGAGCCGGGCACGGTCGACGGTGATCTCACGCCGGGCCAGCTCGGTACCCACCTCGATCGTCATGAGGCCACCTCTTCGGGGCGCACAGCCAGGGTGGACCGCACGGTGGCGACCGGCGCACCAGCGTCGTCGGCGATCTCGCAGCGCGTGGTCACCAACGACAGCCCTGCCCGCTGCGTCACCGACTCCACGTGCAGCACCGTGACCAGGCGGTCCCCGGCGCAGATGGGACGGTGGTGGGTGAACCTCTCGTCGGCGTGCACGACACGCGAGAAGTCGATGCCGGCGGCTGGGTCAGCGACGTACTGGGCTTCGGCGGCTTGTGCGACGACGACGGCGAACGTCGGTGGAGCAACGGTGTCGCGGTACCCCAGCGCCTGCGCGGCACCGGTGTCGGTGCACGCGGGGTGGGTGGCGCCGGTCGCTTCACCGAACGCGGCGAGGGTGGTACGCGCCACCTCGTACACAGGTGTCGGCGGGTAGGACCGGCCGACAAAGCTCGGGTCGACGCCCAAGGTCAGCGGGTCTCGCGGTGGATGGTGTGACGCCGGTCGCGCGGGCAGAACTTCTTCAGCTCGAGCCGGTCGGGGTCGTTGCGCCGGTTCTTCTTGGTGATGTAGTTGCGCTCCTTGCACTCTGTGCAGGCGAGCGTGATCTTCGGACGCACGTCCTGGGTCTTGCTGGCCATCGGCTCTTGCCACCTCTCGCGCGTGTGCGCTGTCTGCTGTGCTGCGCCGGCCACGCCCCACAGGGCGCGCCGGCACGTCGTAGCGGGAGCGGGACTCGAACCCGCGACCTCACGATTATGAGTCGTGCGCTCTCACCAACTGAGCTACCCCGCCGCGACACGGTCCGAGGACCATGCGCAGAGCCCCGAAAGGGAATCGAACCCTTGACCTTCTCCTTACCATGGAGACGCTCTGCCGACTGAGCTATCGGGGCAGCGTCGTCTAGGGTACCCGCT
>WRCL01000243.1 GCA_009783975.1 Micrococcales bacterium | reverse complement strand
GGCCACGGCGGTGTCGACCAGCGGGTTCGACCCGGCGACGTACGCACCGACGTCGAGCAGGTCCGACGCGGCGGCGCGGGCGGCCATGATCTCGCGCAGCGCTCCGGCCTGGGCCTTCTGCTCGGCGGTGATGACACGGGTGGCGACCCGGGAGATCGACCCGAGGGCGTCCACAGCCGGGTAGTGGTTCGCGACCGCAAGCTTGCGGTCGAGCACGACGTGACCGTCGAGGATGGACCTGGCGGCGTCGGCGATCGGCTCGTTGTGGTCGTCACCGTCGACCAGCACGGTGTAGATCCCGGTGACCGACCCGGCAGGCCCGGTCCCGGCGCGTTCGAGCAGCTGGGCGAGCAGCGAAAAGGTGCTCGGTGGGTACCCGCGCGTCGCCGGAGGTTCGCCGACCGACAGGCCGATCTCACGCTGGGCCATCGCCACACGGGTGAGCGAGTCCATCATGAGCACCGCGTGGCGGCCTTCGTCGCGCAGGGCCTCGGCGATCCGGGTCGCGACGAACGCCGACCGCAGACGCACCAGGGGCGGTTCGTCAGAGGTCGCCACGACGACGACCGACCGCGCCAGACCTTCAGGGCCCAGGTCGTCCTCGAGGAACTCGCGCACCTCACGGCCGCGCTCGCCGACCAGGGAGATGACCGAGACCTCAGCCTCGGTCCCCCGCGCGATCATCGACAGCAACGTCGACTTCCCGACGCCGGACCCGGCGAACAACCCGATGCGCTGGCCCTGCCCGACGCTCACCAGCGTGTCGAGCACCCGCACACCAAGCGGCAGGGCCGCGGCGACCCGCGCACGTTCCAACGGGTGGGGGGCATGGCCTTCGACGGTGACCCAGCGCACGTCGCGCAGGGGGCCTTTGCCGTCGATCGGCCGGCCCAACCCGTCGACGACCCGGCCGAGCAGCCCAGAACCGACCGGCACGAGCAGCCCAGAACCGACCGCACGCACCGGCATCCCCGCGCGCAGCCCGGTCACCGCACCCAACGGCATGCAGCGCGCTGAGGTCTGGCCGGTGGCGACGACCTCCGCGGTGACGGCGTCGTCGCCGTCGCCGATCCGCAGCAGGTCGCCGACCGCTGCACCGGTGCCGACGACGTCGACGCACAGCCCGACCACACCACGGACCTGCCCGACGTGCTCAGGCAGGACGGCGGCGAGCACCTTGCCCCAGGTCGTCTCAGCCATGTGCCTCGTCCTCGCTCACCTCGTGCGCCAGGACCGCACGGGCACGGTCCAGGGCGCTGGCGATCCGCGCGTCAAGCTCACCGTCACCGTGCTCGACGACTGCGTCACCGTGGGCGAGCCTGGCGTCGGCCACGACCCGCATCCCCGCTGGTGCGACGACGACGTCGGCGTCGCGCGGGCACATCCGCACCACGACGTCACCGGCGACGGCCGGCAGCGCGACACGGGCCAGCGCCGCGCGGGCGGCGGTCGGGGCGTCGGACAGCTCCACGCCGAGCACAGCGGCCGCAAGCTCGATAGCCGCGGCGTGGAGCTGGTCTTGTGCGGCGTCCAGGACCGGGACCCGCGCCGAGCGCACCGCGTCAACAGCGGCGGCCAACGTGGCCATCGCTTCGGCGTGCTCCTCGGCGCGGGTAGCCTCCGCAGCCTCGGCCCGCTGGCAGGCGGTAGAGGCGTCGGCTGCGGCGACCTTGGCGGCTTCCCGGGACCCGGCGGCGAACCCCGCTGCGAACCCGGCAGCCCGGGCCTGCTCGTGGGTCGCCATCGTGGCGGTGTCGTCGTCAGGTTCGACGAGGGGGACAAAACGTGCCGGCACAGGCTGCGTCACCGCGGCCGGGGCGCAGGCGTGCGCGGCGGTGAACGCCGGGCGGGGCTCGGCGTGGGCCTGCTCACGCTGGGCAGGCACGATGCTCAGCAGCCCGGGCGTGGCGGGCCGCGACGTGGCGTCGGTCACCCGCGGAGCGGCGAGCGGCGCGAAAGCCTCAGACGACGAGCTCATCATCAGCGTCCCTTCGGATCGTGATCTGGCCGGACTCCTCCAGGCGCCGGATGCCCTGGACAATCTGCGCCCGGGCCTCTTCCACCTGTGACAGGCGGACCGGACCGAGCAGGTCGATCTCTTCGACGAGGTTCTCCCGCGCCCGTTCGGACAGGTTGCGCAAGATCGTCTGGCTCACCTCTTCAGGCGCACCTTTCATCGCCAGCGCGAGCTCGCCGGTCTCGACGTTGCGCATGACGAGCTGGACGGCGCGGTCTTCGAGCATGACGACGTCGGTGAAGACGAACATCAACGACCGGACCTCGTCGGCGAGGGTCTCGTCACGGTCTTTCAGGCCTTCGAGGATGAGCTTCTCGGTCGTCGGGTCAGCGCGGTTGATGATCTCGACCAGGGGCTGGACCCCGCCGACCGCGGTCGTCTCGCGCGGGGCGAGCACCGCCGAGGCTTTGCGCTGCAACGACTCGGCGACGATCTGGACCGCGTCGGGCGTCGCACGTTCCATCAGGGCGATGCGGTGGGCGGTGTCGGCCTGCTCAGCCGGGCGCAACCCCGCCATGATCGCCGAGGCCTGCTCAGGACGCAGGTGCGCCAGGACCAGCGCGATGGTCTGCGGGTGCTCACCAGACAGCAGCGAGACGACCTGCCGGGCGTCTGCCGAGCGCAGGAACTCGAACGGGTCCCCGGCCAGGTGCGACAGCAGCCGTTCCATCATCGTCGCGGCCTGTTCGCTGCCGAGCGAGGCTTCCAGCAGGTGCTGGGCCAGGCCAGCGCCACCGCCAAGGCCTGGTCCGATCGCCGAGACGATGTAGAACTCTTCGAGGACCTCGTCGGCCAGGGCCTGGTCGATGTGCTCCAGGCGCAAGATCTCCGCGGTCAGCTCTTCGACCTCAGAGACCTCGAGCTTGGACATGATCCGCGCGGCGCGTTCCTTGCCCAGCTGCAGCAGCAGCGTCGCGGCCTTCTGCGACCCGGTCAGCCCGCTCATCGCCGTGCGCTTTCTGCCATCCACCCGCGGAGCAGGTCAGCGACCTCTTCTGGGTGGTCGTCGGCGAGCGTGGCGATCTGCTCGCGTTTGCTCGCCGTCGGGTCAGGTTCGCTCGCGGCCATCTCCAGCTCGGGCACCGACGGGACGGCTTCGAGCAGGGCGACCTCGGTCTCGGCGGACTCCAGGTTGCCCAGGTCGAGGGCTTCGCGACGGGCCTTGCGCGACCGGCGCCCAAGCATGACCAGGGCGACGATGACACCGAGCATGACGAGCAGACCGATGAGGACCTGTTTGATGAGGTTGCGCGTCGCTTCGGCTTTCGCCTCGGCTTCGGCCCTGGCCAGCGCAGCTTCGGCAGCTTCGGCGTTCGTCGTGTCGAACGGCATCCGCTGCAGCGACAAGGTGTCACCGCGGACGGCGTCGATCCCGGCGGCGGCGGCAACCGCTGACTCCACCGCGACGAGGTCGAGCTGGCCGGCCGTGGCAGAGTTGAGCACGACCGAGACCGACTGGCGCTCGAGCGCACCGGGGGCGGCCTGGGTCACCTCGGTGGTCTTGCCGACGGCGTTGGTGACGTCTTCGCTGGTGGAGCGGTAGCTGCCGTCACCGTTCGCCCCGCCGGGCACCGCGATGTTGTCCGGGCCGAGCACCCCGGTCGCCCCGGTGCCCTGGCCGTACTCCTCGGTGCGGGTCGACGAGGCCAGCGGCGGGACGCCTTCTTGGGCCTGGTACGACTCGACGGTGCGCCTGGTGGTGTCGTAGTTGAGGACCGCCGACGTCGTCACGGTGACGTTCTGCGCACCGACGAGCGGGTCGAGCAGCGCGTGCACCGACGCGGAGACCTTCGCCTCGTAGTCGGAGGTCTGCTGGTCGGCCATGGTGCCCGCGCCGATGGTGCCGCCGACAGTCGACAGGACCTGGCCGTCAGCGTCGATGAGCGCGACGTGGCTGGGTTCCATCCCGGGCACAGCAGCCGAGACGAGGTGGACGATCGCCTGGACCTGCGTGGCCGACAACGGTTTGGAACCGGTCTGGCGGATGAACACCGAGGCGGTCGGGTTCTGCTTGGCCGAGGCGAACACGGTCTCCTCAGGAATGGCGAGCTTGACCGACGCCGAGCCGACCCCGTCCATCGCGGCGATGGTCTTGGCCAGCTCACCTT
>WRCL01000242.1 GCA_009783975.1 Micrococcales bacterium | reverse complement strand
GTTGACTGTCGCCGGCCCGCGCAGCCGACGACGTTCGGTGCGCTGGTCGTGGACCTTGTTGTGGATCGTCATCGCTGTCGTCCTGGTCACCGCACAGGTCCCGTTCGCCGGGGCTGTGGTGTCGTTGCTCGTCGGACGCACCGTCGGCCTGGTCGCGCGGTACCTCGCCGGGACGACCAGCCAGCAGGCGTACGGCAAACGCCTGGTCGCCGGGGTCCGCCGTGCCGGGTTCCACCCGCGCACGCTCGTGCGGGTCTCCACGACGTACGACGACTGGTTGCCCTTGGTCGACCCGGCGCGCGCGGCCCTGGCGCGCACGTCAGGGGCACGCACCTACGCCCTGATCGACACCGACGACCACGACCTCGACCTTGTCGTGCTTGATGGTGACCGGCAGGTCATCGGTATGCTCCGGCGTTTTTGGCGGTCGGTGCGCCGCCACGGGCTCGACGCGCGGCGCGTGGTGTCCTTGCGCCAGGCCGCCGAACGCACCGCCTTGCTCGCCCACGCCGCCCACGCTGCCGGGGTCCGCACCCCCCAGCTGCTGGCGATGTCCGAGGTCGACGACTCGATGCTCCTCGTCTTCGAGCACCCCGACGCGGTCCCGCTGACCGACCTGCCGCAGGTCAGCGACGAGGTGCTCGACCGGGTGTGGGCCCAGCTGCGCACCGCCCACGCCGCCGGGGTCGCCCACCGCGCGCTCACCGACGACACGGTGCTCGTCGCCGACGGGAAGGTGTGGCTGACCGGGTGGGGCACCGGCGACGTCGCCAGCTCACCGCTGGCCCGGCGTATCGACGCGGTGCAGATGCTCACGCTGCTGGCCACGCACGTCGGCACCACCAGGGCCCTGGACTCGGCGGTGCGCGCCCTGGGTGACGACGCCGTCGTGGGGCTGGGCACGGTCCTGCAGGCCGTCGCCGTGCCCCCACACACCCGTGCGGTGCTGCGTGCGCGCCGCCAGGGGGGCGACGACGTCCTGCGTGACCTGCGCCAGGCGATCGCCGCCCGCCTGCCTGAGGCCGGCGACCTCGCCCAAGAACAGCTTGTCCGGTTCGGTGCGCGCACGCTGCTGACCGTCGTGGCTGTCGCCGTCGGCGTCGTCGGTGTGCTCGCGACGATCAACGTCACCCAGATCCAGGCGGCCCTGTCCGCTTCGGACTGGCGCTGGTTGGTCGTCGCGTTCACCTTGGGTCTGCTCACCCTCGTCGGGGCGGCACTCGCGGTCGTCGCGTTCTCCCCGGTGAAGGTGGGTCTGGGCCGCGCGACGATGGTCCAGACCGCAGCGACGTTCGTCGCCCTCGCAGCACCAGCGGGGATCGGCCCGGCCGCGCTCAACCTGCGCCTGCTCACCCGGCGCGGTGCGACCCGGGCCGTGGCGGCGACGACCGTCGCCATGGTGCAGGTCAGCCAGGTGTTCGTCACCTTGCTCGTGCTGCTGGTGCTGTCGGTCATGCCCGGGGGCACCGACCAGCCGGTGGAGGTCTCCTCCACGGTCCTGGTCGTGCTCGGCGCGGTCGTCGCTGCTGTGGGCGTCTCCCTGCTCGTCCCCCAGGTCCGCACCTGGGCGACCGCGCGCATCGTGCCGACCCTGCGCACCGTGTGGCCCCCCCTGCTGGAGATGCTCAGCCAGCCCCGACGCCTGGCCCTGGCCCTGACCGGCAACCTCATGATGACGATGGGCTACGTCCTGGCCTTCGAAGCCTGCCTGCAAGCCCTCGGCCAGAACGTCGCCCTCGTGCAGGTCGCGATCATCTACCTCACCGGCAACACCGCCGGGGCCGTCATCCCCACCCCCGGCGGTATGGGCACCGTCGAGCTCGCCCTCGCCGGTGGTCTGACCGCCGTCGGCCTCAACCCCGGTATCGCCGCGTCGGTCGCCGTGCTGTTCCGCGTCCTCACCTACTGGCTGCGCATCCCCTTCGGCTGGACCGCCATGCGCGTCCTGCAACGCCGCGGCGAGCTCTGACCCTCCCACCTGGCATGGTCCGGGTTTAGCGTCGTGGTCAACGGTTTGCGTCGAAGGACACGTGTCTTCACGTGTCGTTCGACGCAAACCGTTGACCACGACGCCAAGCCCTGTCAATCCGGCGGAGCGTAGGGCGTGGGCGGTGTCGACGGGCGTCGTCAGGAGCTGAGCTCGGGGCGGCGGAGCGGGTGGAACCCGGGTGGGGCGTAGGTGAGGGCGTGGGCGGCGACGGTGTCCAAGGGGGTGCGGGCGGTGGCGCGGATCATGCGGTAGCCGGCGGCGGTGAGGGCGTCCTGGCGGAGCTTTTCGGTGTAGACGTCGTCGGGGGCGGTGTATTTCGCGCGGCCGTCGTACTCGATGAGCAGGCGCCACTCGACGATGCCCATGTCTGCCCAGTAGGTGCCGGACGGGGTGTCGACGCGGACCTGGGTCTGGGGGGTCGGAGCCCCGGCTCGGAGCAGGGCGAGCCGGGTGGCGGTCTCTCGGGCAGACTCGGCGCCACCGTCCCCGTGGGCGACGAGCAGGCGGGCCCGGCGGACCCCGCGACGACCACCGGCGTCGTCGAGGATGGCCGAGACCTTGCTGCGGTCCACGCCGCAGCGCACGGCGGCGTCGAGGACGACCAGGGCGCCCAGAACCGGCAAGGTGCGCAGGCAGTCGGCGGCGGTCAGTGCGCCGGTGGTCACCGGCAGGCCGTTGACCTGCGTCGTCAGCTCCTGCGGCACCGCTCCAGGGTGACGGTGGACCAGCCGGTCGCCGCCGGTGCCTCTGCGCGCTGTGGTGTACAGGTGCGTGTGCGACGGGGTCTGCCACAACGGCCACCCCCACACCAGGGCCGCCGACTCGTGGCTGAACCAGTGGGGTGTGTGAAGCCGCGCGTGCGCGGCGGCGATCCGCGCGAGCGCCACGTCGCGCGGGTCCGGTTCGGGTGTTTTAGACAGGTAGACCCCACGGGCAACACGTTCGAGCGTGCCCGCGCGGACGGCGGTGGTCAGCGTTGGCCCCAAATGGTCGCGCGCGAGGACCAGGGCAGGTGGAGCGTGGGGTGTCGGGGCTGGTGCCCCCGGACGAACAGCCATAGCCCCCACTCTGCCGCACACGCACGCCGCCCGTTCACCCCCCTGTGGATAAGTGCAGTGCTGTGCGTCGTGGTCAACGGTACGCATCGAACGACACGTGTCTTCACGTGTCGTTCGACGCGAACCGTTGCACTCGGTGTGGGGACCGTCCCCACCGTCTTACAGCAGGTGGACCGCCTGGAGCCACGCCTCGGGCATGAGCGGGTAGCCGATGAACACGACCGCGTCCATGAGGGTGTGGGCGATGACCAGCGGCATGACGCGGCGGGTGCGGGCGTACCACGCGGCGAACACCACACCCATGACGACGTTGCCGAGGAACGGCCCGAAGCCTTGGTACAGGTGGTACGACCCGCGCAGCAACGCCGAGGCGACGATGACTGCCGGGACGCTCCAACGCAGGTCACGCAGGCGTTCGGACAAGTATCCGACAGCGACGACCTCTTCGAGCAGCCCGGCTTGGACCGCCGACGCGGCGAGGACCGGGATCGTCCACCACGTCGCGTCGAGCCCGGCCGGCTGGACCGCGACGGTGATGCCCAGGGCGCGGCCAAGGGCGTAGAACCCCAGCCCGGGCAGCCCGATCGCGGCGGCGATGAGCGCGCCGGCACCCACGTCGCGCCACGGCCGTGACCAGTCCAGCCCGACACGCCGCGCCGCGGCCCGCATCGTCGGGGCCAGCAGGTACAGCGCCAAGAGCACCGGGACGAGGGGAAACACGAGGCTGTGCACCTGGTACACCGCGTCGAGCCAGGCCCGGTCGGACTGGCTGGGGTTGAGGGTGGCGGTCTGGTCGCCCAGGGCGTCGTCCCTGGTGAGCCGGTCGACGAAGATGATCGCCGCGAACACCCCTGCACGTGCCAGCGACAGTCCCAGGACGATCCAGACCTCCAGGACCACCCGGCCGCGCGGCGGGGTCGCCGTGTCGTCGGTCGTCGAAGACCGACCAGACGGGTCCACGCTCATAGCCCGCGAGCCTACCCAAGGCTGTGCGACCAGTCCTCCCGCGCACCTGGCACAGCACACGTGGGGTCGTGGCTGTGCGTGGACCCAGACGCCACCGGCTGGCGCGGCACGATACCGTGGACCTGAGGAACGACCAAG
>WRCL01000241.1 GCA_009783975.1 Micrococcales bacterium | reverse complement strand
GCTCACCTGCGTCGTCGCCGGTGTCGTGCACCGCGACGACCGCGGGGTGGTTCAGCGACGCCGCCGAGTGCGCCTCGCGCGCGAACCGTGCCCGCACCGAGTCGTCGCGCCCGAGGCTGGGCCGCAGCACCTTGACCGCCACGGTCCGCCCCAGGCGCCGGTCCACAGCGGCGTACACCTCGGCCATCCCCCCGCTGCCCAGACGGTGGCCAAGCTCGTACCGCTGCGCCAGCACCCGCCCAGGTCCGACAGGGTCACGGACCACGTCACCGAAGAGCACCCCCACACCGGCAGGCTCGGTCGCGACGGACTCACCGTCGACAGGTTCGGTCACAGGTTGCCCCGCACCCGCCACCCCACCGACACCTGGCACTGTGGGGACCGCGTCACCGCCGTTGCTCACCTGCTCGTCGCCACTCATCGCCCAACCCTGCCGTCGGGCACGACCGGCGACGCCACGGCACAGCGCGGCCGCGCGACCTGCAAGACCGGTTCAGCGAGCGGTCGGCGCATAACCATCCCCTTGGTGGCGTGGGACACAGCCATCGATGTGCTCACCGTGCACGATACCCCAGCCGACGAACCCGATGTGCCCTCCTCGTGGCCCCGTCCGGCCCGGACACCGCGTCAGCGTGCACCAGCTGTGCGTGCCACGCACGGCAGTCAGCCGAAGGTGACGACGATCGGCTCCCAGTCGTCCTGGATGTGCACGTCGAACGAGGCGTCACCGTCTTCGGGGGCGGCGAACGCTGCCCACACGTACACCGGTTCGCCGTTGACGGTCTTTTCGTCTCGGGTGTCGCTCTTCAGGCCGTGGGTCGACGGCGTGGAATAGCTCTTGAAGTGCGTGCGGTCGACCAACCAGGGCTCGAAGCGGTAGTGCCCGAGCATATCGGCCAACGTGATCTTCTCTGAGCCGGTCACCGACGCGAAGTCTGGGGTGAACACGAGGTTGACGAACATGAGCTTCCCGCGGACCTCCAGCGAGAGCACACCGACGGTGACATGGTCATCTGGCGAACCTGGGACCTCGAACCTGCCGGTGGCGACCGGAGCGTCGAGGTCGACCACCTGCACACCAGGCTTCGGGGCAGCACGGGCCTGCGACCCGAAGGCAGGTGCGCCACCAGGTGGGCTGGTGCTGCCGGCGGCCAGCGCGACGGCGCACAACGCACCAGCACCGAGCACAACCACCCGACGGACCAACGACCGCACACGCACCTCCTTGCCGTCCCTGGTGTGCAGGGTACAAGACCCGGGCGCGCTTGTGGGCACCGCCTGCGACGTCACGTCTGGCGAACCTCACGTCACCGCGGCGACAACCGCTGCGACCGCCACCCAGACCACAGCACCCGTCCTCGATCCGGGCACGTGCCCTCGCCGACTGCGGGCCTCATCGGGAGTAGGGCACCGGGAGGTCGGTCTCGACCACGTCAGACCTGTCCGTGACGGCGCCGTCGGCGCCGACCTCCAGCTGGTGGCGGACCAGGGTGCGGTCGGCGACCATCCACACGGTCACGGTCCACCCGGCGTCCGACGGCTCAGCTGTGGGCGGCGCGACGGTCTGGGAGTACTGCGCTTCGAGCGCGGCACGTCGCTGCTGGGCAGCCGCGTCAGGTTTCGGCAGCCAGAGGACATCGATCGAGTCGATGCGGTAGGACGCCGCCAAGAAGTCGCGGGTCGTGTCGAGGTAGACAGCCGCGACATCCGCGGCGACGGCACCATCGGCGACCTGGACCTGAGCGCTGGCGGTCATCTGGGCGAACGTGTCGGGACTCCCGGTGAGCATCAGGGCTGTCCCGTCATCGTTCAGGGCAGCGTAGAACCTGTCACTCGTCCCATCGTCTGCCTTTCTCCCGACCACCGCGGAATTTCATGGAAATACTTTCTTGTTCGACTCGGTCATCCACAGCGGCGGACGATGTGGGAGCAATCTGAGCAACATTGCTGACCGTGTCAGATTGCCACCGCCCCCCGGCGAGGAACCAGTGCCCCAGGGCCCATTTCAGACCCGTTTTGGGCCCACTGCGGCCGCCGTGCCTCGAGCCCCAAGGCCCATTCCAGACCCCAGATCCACCCAGCCGGCGCCGCGCCGGCCACCGCCACTTGTGCGTGCGAGGTCGACCTCACTGGAGAACTGTCGACATCACGGCGTGCACCTTGTTCTGGGAGTGCAACAATGCGGCTATCTCACAAGCTCGATATCCGCGCGGTACGGGGCGTCGGGGAGCCCACCGTCTTCGCTGGTGTCGCACAGGCGCCCTGTGCGGTAACCGAGGGTGCCACGTGTCACGCATGCGCCTGAGGTTGGCGGGAACTTCACCTGGGCGGTCGCCGAGTGTTCCATACGCTGGCCGGTGTCCGGCACGGTGTCGGTGTTGCGGACGGTCACCGTCACCGTCCCCGTGGTGGTGTCGAACTGTGGCGCCCCGACAAGGTAGGCGTTGTTCGCCGCGGCGTAGGCTGAGGCCGCCGCTGCCGCGCCGGTGAGGTACGAGCTCATCTGGGAACCGCGGAACGACGACACCGAGACGTCGTCACCCTCACCGGCGCCCGTCGCGGCGTCGAAATCCCTCTCCATGTTGTCGGACCACACCTTCGCAGCGGCCAAGGCGGCAGCGTCTGCGGCTGTGCGTGCCTGCCGGCTGTCGTCGGTCGCCGACCCGATGTTCCGGATGACGAGCAGGGTGACGATGAGCAGACCCATGATCGCCGGGATGATCATGAGGTTCGCCGCGCCGCGGTCATCTTGCCGTCTGAAGACTCTCATGTTATCTCCACCGGGATGTCGGTGATACGAAATCTGTTGCGGACGTCCACGCTCACCTTGTCCTGACCGGTGTCCGGCCACACCACAGTATACGTGAAAGATCCCGGCACGTCGATACGGTTCCAGCGGAAACGGTCGGCGAGGATGTCGATCCGGGGGAATCTGTCGCGGCTGCCCGCGTACGGATACTGGACAGGGTGGACACGCCCGGCCGGACCCAGCAGCGCCACATCCCACGCCCCGTGGACCTGGGCGTAGTGCGCATATCTCTGCTCTTGATAATACTCTCCAAGGATATAGACCATGTCACGGCCGTCGACCAGCGTGATCTCAAGCGTCCCGATGAGGTACCCGTGGCGGCGGACGACCGACGTCACGGCCACGGTGACGGTGACCGACTGTGGCGCGGGAGGGAGCGAATGCACAAACTCGACCGTGTTGTGCCCGACGGCGGTGGGACCGGTCGGCGGTGGCACCGGTTGCGTCTGCGGTGCCAGCTCAAGTGCCTCGCTCGCGCTGAAGCTGATCTCGACCCGACGGTTCGCTGCCCGTGCGGCAGGGTCGGTGCCACTGACGGCCGGCTCCCTCTTGCCCTTGCCGTCGACGACGAACGTGAAAGCCGCTCCGAGCGTGGGGGCCATACGGTCGGCCACCGACCGGGCGCGTTTCTTCGACAGCTCGAGGTTGTACTCGTCGCTCGCGACGTCGTCGGTGTGCCCGACGACCTGCACCTGGCCACCAGAGGCGACCGCCGCGATCTGCCCGGCGATCGAGTCAACCCGGCCGAGCGCCTCGGGTGACAGCGAGAAGTCGTCAGTGGCAAAAAGCACGTCAGAGGCGAGCGTCACCATCTGGTCATCGCCAGACTGCTGCACCGACGTATCACCGTCATAGGCCAGGACGTACCTCTCCAGAAGCTGCGGGCCTGGGAGCTCGAAGGGCCCTTTGTGGCCCAGCGACGTCACGTCAGGGGTCGAAGCGTCGCCTTTGACGACCGGGACGTCTGGGACCAGGCCGAAGAACGGCAGCAGCACATCGACATGGTCGACGTCCACAGGACCAAAGAATGTCTGCATCGCGATCGACTCCCCGGGGTGCAGCCAGCCCAGGTCATAGGTCGACGTCGACCTCGTTGCCCCGCGTCCGGCATCCCAGACCCGGCCGCCGGGCAGGTCGACGAGCCGCACAGCACTCGCCGACGGTTCTATGGTGCGCCCCCACCTCAAGGCCATCCCGAGGAACACCGCCGACGTCGACCCAGAGCCTTCTGGCACCGAGCAGTCGATGGTGAGCACTGCCTGGTCGTCGAGCGAGACAACCAGGCAGTGCTCACCATCGACTGCTCGGTGCCAGAAGGCTCTGGGTCGACGTCGGCGGTGTTCCTCGGGATG
>WRCL01000240.1 GCA_009783975.1 Micrococcales bacterium | reverse complement strand
TCACCATGACGTCGTACATCCGGTCCGGGGCCAGCGCCATACCGTCACGGTTGGCCAGCAGCTGGGCCAGCCGGATCTTGTTGTTGCGCTTCACGGCGCGGAACCGGGTGCGGAACTCGGCGTCGTCGGCCAGCGGCTCCAGCTCTGCCAGCCGGTCGAGGTCCGTGACCCACCCGCTGCCGATCGCCTCGCTGATCAGGGCCGACAGCCCCGGGTTGGCCAGGCGCACGAACCGGCGTGGGGTGACGCCGTTGGTGACGTTCGTGAACTTCTCGGGCCAGAAGTTGGAGAAGTCAGGCAGGACCTTGTCGCGCAGCAGCTGTGAGTGCAGCTCGGCGACACCGTTGACCCGGGCGCCGGCGACCGTGGCCAGGTACGCCATACGCACCGCGCGGATCGGGTAGTCGGTGATGATCGACATCCGCCGCACCCGCAGCTCGTCGCCGGGGAACTGCTCGCGCACCTGCTCGAGGAACTCGTCGTTGATCGCGAAGATGATCTCCAGGTGCCGCGGAAGCAGCCGTTCGAGCAGCTCGACAGGCCACACCTCCAGCGCCTCGGGCAGCAGGGTGTGGCAGGTGTAGGCGAAGCACTTCTTCGTGATCTCCCACGCCTCGTCCCAGTCGATTCCTTTGAGGTCCACCAAGACGCGCATGAGCTCGGGCACGGCGATGACCGGGTGGGTGTCGTTGAGCTGGAAGATCACCCGCTCAGGCAGCTTGCGCAGGTCATAGTCCTCGGGCAGGACATGGTCGACGAAGTCAGCGATCGAGCACGCGCAGAAGAAGTACTGCTGCTGCAGCCGCAGCTCTTTGCCCTGGGGGGTGGAGTCCTCGGGGTACAGCACCGCGGAGATGTTCTCGGCGAACGTCTGGCCCTGGACCGCGGCGACGTAGTCACCAGAGTTGAACTCGGCGAGGCGGAACGGGCGGCTGGCCCGGGCGCTCCACAGGCGCAAGGTGTTGACCCGGCCGTTGCGGTACCCGGGGACCATGTAGTTGTAGGGCACCCCGAGCACGTCCCACTCAGGCAGCCAGCGGCTGCGGGTGCGGCCTTTGTCGTCGGTGTACGTCTGCGTGTGCCCGGCGAAGTTCACGGTCACCGAGACCTCAGGGTTGGGGAACTCCCACGGGTTGCCCATCGCCAGCCAGCGGTCAGAGTGCTCGACCTGCCACCCGTCGACGAACTCCTGGCGGAAGATCCCGTACGAGTAACGGATGCCGTAGCCGATGCACGGCACCGACATCGTCGCCGCCGAGTCCAAGAAGCACGCCGCCAGACGCCCCAGCCCCCCGTTGCCAAGCCCCGGTTCGACCTCCTGGGCGCGCAGCTCGGTGAGGTTCAGGCCCAGGCGGGCCAGACCTTCTTCGACGATGTCGTCCATGTCAGAGGCGAGCAGCGCGTTGTCGAGCTGGCGCCCCATGAGGTACTCGGCCGACAGGTAGCACACCGTCTTGGCCTGGGCTTCGTACTGCTTGGCCAACGTGTCCATCCACCGGGCCTGCAGGTGGTGACGCACCGTGCGCGACAACGCCAGGTACTGGTCGTTCTTCGAGCTGCGGACCAGCGACACACCCTGGCCGTAGTTGAGCTCGCGCATGAAATCGGCGATGAACCCCTCGACGTTGTGCGCCGGGGCCTTGAGGTCGCGTCGGTCGGGGGCGCTGCTGTCTGTCACGGGCTCAGGCTAGCGGCGCCCAGCCCGGGCCCGCCAACCCCCGAGGCCACAGGCCCTGCGACCTGCCGCCGGCGTGTCGTGCCGGGTCACCCCTGGGCTGGGGCGTCGCCACAAGGTCCCCCACCCCCACGCACCAGCGCGGTGTGTGCTGTAGGACTGGATGAGAAGGCTGCGGCGTCTCATCGGTCGGCCACGGCGTCACACATGTGCAGCAACGGCCACAAGGCCGCCACCAGGTGGTCCCAGCACCGGGACGGACAGCCCCGACGTTGTCTGCGCAGCTCTGCCCGGGTGCGCACCCGCACCCCGCTCACCCGAAGCCGGCCCCTGCATGACCAGCTCCAGCGTTCATCACAGCGGCGCTTCGCGGCGCGCCGTCGGCCATCGTCGCCAACAAGGCGCCCGTCATACATCCCCCGTTTGGCCCCCTCCAGAGCCCATCGCCCACCCAGCCCCTCTGCCTCGTCAATCGCCTCCGACCCACGCCTGTGGCTGGGGGGCGGCAGTGACTCGACCATGCTCGGCTCAGACAACAGGCACCGGAGCCCACTCGTCCACCGGTCCGAGTCGCCGCAGCGGGTCACCGCAAGGCGACGACGGTCGCCTGACCGCCAAGCAACACGGTCAGGTCACCAGGATCGCTGGTGTACACCAGTGGGTGCCCCGGCAGCCTCATCGCCGTCGCGCACACCACTGCGTCAATCGCATGCCGATGACCGTGCAGCCCCGCTCGGGACAGCAGCGCAGCAGCATCCGCGGCGATCTGTTCGCTGACAGGCTCGACGCTCAGGCGCGACAGCGTCCACTGCAGCGCGGCTTGGTGGGTCTTGGAGTGGATCACCTCGACGAGCGTCATCGCTGAGACGACCACAGGACACAGGCTGTCCCGGGCAGCCTTGATCACACCCACGAGATAGGTGTCGCGAGCCACCGCACGAGACAGCCCTTCGCAGTCAAGGACGATTGGGCGCCCGACGATCCCAGGGCCGGTCATCGGCGAGCGTCGGCCGCGGCGATGTCCGCGTACACCTGGGCCAGCACCTCGTCGGGGACTGGGCCCTGCTCAGCCTCAGCAGCGACGACGTACTCGTTGAGCCGATCGATGCGCAGCTGCGCCTCCAGCGCCCGCGCCATATACGCCGACAGCCCCCGCGCCCCACTGCGCAGCTGTGCCTGCTCGATGAGGTCCGCAGGGATGGTGAACGACCGCTTGACTGTGAGCGAACTGACCATACTCCTATCTTACCATCTATCGCACCGTGCTTGGGCCCCGCCGGCTGCGGGACGACCAGACGCTCGTCTCTGTCGTGGTCAGGCCAGTCCGTCGGAGCCGGGCGACCCGGGCACGGACCTCCCGCGCTTCGGCGCCACGCCCGGCGGCAGACAAGTCGACCGCGTAGTTCGCCAAAGACTGGGCAAGCTGTGGTTCGTAGGCGGGGTCAGCTGCCACGAGGCGTTCGTAGATCGTCACTGACCGGCTGGTCGCGTCCAGGGCCTCACTGCCACGTCCCAGGTCTGACAAGCGGATCCCGTAGTTGTTCAACAGCTCACCAAGGGCCGGTTCGTAGACCGACGGCTCCGCGGCAGCCAGCCCCTGCAAGAGCTCGACCGCGCGCGCTGTGGCTCTCACCGCTTTCTTGGCGCGTCCCAGCTCGGCGAGCACCTCGGCCTGGGTGGTCAACGCTGTGACAAGGTCGGGTTCGTACACCGCCTCGGTCGTGGCCAGCTCTGCGTAGAGCTCGGTGGCACGGTCGACGAACGTCAGTGCTTCGTCATGACGTCCCAGGTCCGACAGCTGTCCGGCGTAGGTGTGCAGGACGGCAGCGAGGTCTGGGGTGTGCACCACCGGATTCGTCACGACGAGCTCTTCGCGCAGCCGCACAGCCCGGGCGGCTGCCTCCAACGCGTCGGTGTCGCGGCCAGCGCTCAACAGGTGGTGCGCGAGGTTGTGCAGCGCGGTCGCCAGGTCAGCGGTGTGGACAGCCGGGTTCGCCGCGACCAGCCTCTCCCACAGCTCCACAGCCCGGGTGCTGGTCGCCAGCGCCGGTATGTGCCGGCCGACGTGCCTGAGCCCAGCACCGTAGTTGCTCAACGCCATGGCGAGGTGGGGTTCGTGGACCAGCGGATCGGCCGCCGTCACGTCCTCGAGCAGCTGCACCGCCCGGGCGAAGGCCTCCACCGCCTCAGCGTCCCGGTTCACTGCACACAGTCCAGCCCCATAGTTGTTCAGCGCCATGGCGAGGTCAGGGACGTGGACCAGCGGATCGGCCGCAGCCAGCGGCTGGACACGCTGGACAGCCTGGTCAAGGATGCCCACCGCATCGTGGTGCCGACCCACCCCAGACAGCTGCCTGCCATACCTCCGCAGCGCCGTCGCCAGGCCCGCCTCGTGCGCTGACGGGTTGGCCTGGGCCAATGCCTCGAAGAGCTCGACGGCACGCCCAGCAACCTCCACGGCTTCGCGGTGACGCCCCACGTCGGCCAGCCGGCTCCCGTAGCT
>WRCL01000239.1 GCA_009783975.1 Micrococcales bacterium | reverse complement strand
GCGCCAGCAGCGCCAGCAGCGGGTTCACGAGGTCACCTTGACCAGCCAGGACGCCAGGTCCGAGGGGGTCAGCGCCGCGACAGGCATCCCGGCGTCTGTGCACATCTGGGCGGTGCGTCGGTCGTACGACGGGTCGGCGTCTGGTTCGAGGGCAGCCAGGCCGATGAGGGTGATCCGCGCCTCGGCCATACGTGTGACCTCACGGACCAGGTCGTCCACGGACCCGCCTTCGCAAAAGTCGGTGACCAGGACGAACACCGTGCGGTGGGGGTTCTCCACGAGCGTGGAGCAGTACTTGACCGCCTGGGCGATGTCGGTGCCCCCACCAAGCTGGACAGTCATGAGCACCTCCAGGGGGTCGCTCACGTGCTTGGTGAGGTCAACCACCGAGGTGTCGAACGCGACCAGGCGCAGCCGGAACGACGGCAGCCCCGCGAGGATCGCCGCGGTCACCGCCGAGTGGATCACCGAGTCGACCATCGACCCGGACTGGTCGACGCAGACGATGACGTCCCAGGGGACTTTTGGTGAGCGCCGCTCGAAGAACAACGCCCGCTCGATGACTAGCTGGCGCCGCCGCTCGGCGCGCGTGGCGAGGACAGTGGGGACGGTTCTTGTGTCTTGGGGACGTCTGCCGTCGGCAGGTGTCCCCAAGACACAAGAACCGTCCCCACTGTCTTGGCCACCAGCCCAGCGCGCGTGCTTGAGGTTCGCCCGGATCGTGCCGTGGGGGTCGAAGTTCGCCGCGACGACGACTGGGGAGTGCTCGGCGCGGTTCATCCGGCCAGTGAGCGCTGGGCGGATCTGCGCTCGCAGGCGACGCATGAGCTCGTCGATGACTTTCGCGACGATCCGCCGGGCGACGGCCAGGGCAGCGGGGTTCATCATGCCTTTGAGGGTGAGCACCATACGCAGGAGGTCTTCGTTGGGCTCCATGCGTTCGAGGGCTTCGGGGTCGGTGACCAGGGCGGTCAGGCCGAACCGTTCCAGGGCGTGCTTCTCCAAGATCTCCACCGTGCGCCGCGGGAACAGCTCGCGCACGTCGTTGAGCCACTGCACCAGGTGGGGGGCCGAGGCGCTGAGGTCTGCCCCACGCTCGCCAGCGTCCCCATCGCCTCCACCGTCCCCGGGCCGGATCCCCCGGCCTGCGTATGCCCGTTCGTACAGGTCGTCGAGGGCGGCGCCCATGCGCACCGCACCTGGGCCAAGACTGCCCAGGCAGCGCTCGGAGTAGCGCCCGAGCACCAGCCGCCAGCGGTCGAGCGCCACAACCATGTCGGCACGGTCCTGCGACGGCGCGCCAGGCGGCGCGTCCTGGTCAGGGGCGGGTCCGCCAGGCACGCTGTCCGGGGGCGCCGCCCCGTCCAACCACCAGGCCAGCCGGTCACGTTCGAGCAGGGCCCGGACCACCAACGACAGCGCGTGGTTGGCCTGGACCTGGCTTGCGCTGGTGTCACGGCGCAGCAGCGGACCGAGGGTCGCCATGCCATACCGGGCAGCGACCTGTGCGGCGACCTGGTCGGTCTCGCGCGGGGTGAGCTCGGAGAACGCCAGGCGCAGCGACGGCAGGTATTCGAAGAACTCCTCGTCAGGCCACGAGCGCAAGAACCCGTCGAGCACGTCGAGCACCGCAGGGGTCTGCCACGTGGTCTCTCGTGCGGTGCTCAGCAGCCCGACGACGAACTCCACCGCCCACGCTGACCCGCCAGCCAAGGTCCCGTGCAGCGCCTGGCCCAGCGTCTGCTCGTCGCACCGCCCAGCTGAGAACACCATGCCCCAGGCCCCGCCGCGGACCTGGGCCTGGGCGTGGCCGTCGGCGGCTGTGACGACCACCGGCCAGAACAGGTCTGCGTCCAAGGCGGTGCCAGCCTGGGAGACCAACAGCTCACGCAGGCGCACCAACGCGGCGACGAGCTGTGGCGGCTCGCCGGTCAGCGCCTGGTGACCCAGGTACACCGCGCGCAGGTACGCGGCGGCCAACAGGTCGTCCAGACCCTCGACACGCTGCGCCTCCAGGGGTTCTCGCGACTCGGTGAGCATCGCCAGACGCGCCGCGGCACCGACGATGGCGGTGAACACCGGCTCTTTGCCCAGTGCCTGGCGCACCCACGGCACGACCGCAACAGCATGGCCGTGCAGGCCGAGCACCAACGCAGTGGCCAGGCCCTGCGTGGCCTGGTCGGCGTCGGACCCCGCCTGGGCCAGCACCTCGTCGAACTTCGCGGCGACAGCCTCCGGCACAGTCGAGCCGTAGACCGCCGCCTCGACCAGCCCAGCCTCGACCTCGGGGGTCCAGGCGTACCGCCACCGTTCTTGGACCTGGCGCAACCGGGTGCCGTGGACGAAGTCCGGCCCTCTGGTGCGTGTGCCCAGCGGGGCGCCGAGCAGGGCCAGCCCGTGCAGCAGGCGGCTGGTCTGGCGGTGCACGGCGCGCCGGTACAGGTCGAGGCCAACGCTCGTGGCTTTAGTCGCGTCGACGTTCAGCCGTGCCTCGCGGGCGCGGTCCATGGCGTCGTCGACCAGTGGTGGGCGACCCGCCCCCGGTGGGACAGCCCCGACGGCGTCGCCGGTCAGCACCTGGTGGGCCACGGAGAGCACCCGCGCCCCCTCACCGTCGAGGTCTCCGCGCACCATCGTCGCGATGATCGCGTCGACCAGGTCGCAGCGCAGCGGCCCGTCGTGGTCGCGCAGCCCTGCCAGACGTAAGGCGTGCTCCAGCGCTGAGGCTGTCGCTGGCATGGGGACCTCGTGGTCGGCCTTGCGCAGGGCCACGACGATATCCATCAATGTGTCAACCAGGACGCTCACCCGTGGCGGCTCGCCGTGCGCGCCGTGCGAGGTGGTCCACAACCGCTGGTACCACCCTGGTGAGGTCATCCCTGACCCGTACCCGTGCAGCCGGTCCATCCGGTCGAACCCGTACCGGATCAGGGCGTGGCCGGTGGTCAGACGGCTCAGGTCGGTGCGCGGGGCGTCGGGGCGCGGCGGGGGGTCGTCGAGCAGGTCAGGCAGCACCAGGGCGTGGAACGCGCCGAGCACGACGAGCACCGGCCCGTCACCGGGTTGGCGTGCGTCCAAGGCGGCACGCACGTGGGAGGCCATCTCGGCCTCACGGGCGGTGGTGCCCTCCTCGTCGAGCTCGGCCCGGTCGTGGTCTTCACGTGAGGGGGCCGCGTACGCGCACACCCGCGCAGCGTGCTCGGTCGGGTCCAGGGGCTGGTCAGACGCCTCGAACAACAGCTCCCACAGGTCTTCGGCGTCGCGGCACCCCATCTGTGCAGCCAGGTCTGCCAGGCGCTGGGACCGTGCGTAGTGGCGCTCGTCGAGCAGGCTGCGCCCCAGGCTCACCCCGTCGCGCTCGACCTGCCCGTGCTCAGCCAGGTCCAGGTCGCAGAACCGCGCAGGGACGCCGTGCTCGGCGGCCAGGCGCAGCGCGACGAGCTCGGGCGAGTAGTCCGCGAACGGGTAGTACGCGCTGAGCCGCAGGTAGACGTCCGTGGCCGTCGGGTCGTCCGCACCGTCGTCGTCCTCGTCTGGTTGACCGGACCGGTCGGTACCAGCGGGTTCGGCTTGGTCGCGCGGGACCGTGACCCGCCCGTGGGCGTAGGAGTAGACCGCCAGGGGCATCTGCGCCTCGGGGTGGACCAGCAGCGGCACGAGCGGGTCGAAGGACCGAGGCCCCTCGACGAGCACGACGCTGGGCGTCCGCTCGGCGAACACCCGCTCGACGACCCGTGCGCACGCCGGCGAGTGGTGCCGCACCCCGACGACGACGAGCTCGTCAGTGACCAGACGGTCGGCCAGAGCACGCACCTGCGCCGCCGAGATCATGGTCACCGGCCAAGGGTGCCATACGACAACGTGTGCCCCTTGAGAAGATAGGCCCGTGGGACCTGCAGCTGTGCCAACCCTCGTCGCCGCCGCCGTCGTCGACGACCTCGACGCCCCGCGCTGGCTGTTGTCGGCCCGGCGGAGCCGTCCTGCCCACGAGGCTGGCTGGTGGGAGCTGCCCGGCGGCAAGGTTGAACCGGGCGAGACGCCGGAGCAGGCAGTCCACCGCGAGCTGTTCGAAGAGCTCGGTGTGCGCCTTCGCCTGGGCCAGCCGGTCCCTGGCCCGCGCGACGGCTGCTGGCGCGTCGGCGACACCCACCTCATGCAGGTGTGGTGGGCCGAGCTTGCCAGTG
>WRCL01000238.1 GCA_009783975.1 Micrococcales bacterium | reverse complement strand
TGCGGGGCCCCTGGCCGCGTTGTCGTCGTCGGACGCAGCGCTGCTGCGACGCTCCTCCTCCGCCTCGCCAGGCACCCCACCTGACGCCGCTCCTATCCGGCATTTTAGGTGCGACAGACTACTAGGCGCGCTGGCGGTGTTGTCGCTGCTCGACGGGCCTCGGCCCGCCGTGCCGCCGCACCCGCCAGGTGACGCTCGCGACGGCGAAAACCAGTGGATCCAGGTTGAACGACAACAGCTGGCCTGCTGCCAGCAGGCCAGCTGTCGCGTGACGTCGTTGTCAGCTGCCGAAGGTTGCGCTCAGAGAACCGGTGGTCAGGGCCAAGACCAGCACGACAGCCCCGACGACCAGACCGGCGATGCCGAGGAAGAACCCGGCCTTGCCCATACCGCCATTGGTCGCGCGGCCCTGCTCGGCCGCTGTCATGTTCATCCGGCCCAAGACGATCGCAGCGCCGGAGAACAGCAGGCTGCCGCAGCACAGAATGCCGATGATCCCCGAGACCAGGGCGAGGACCCCGAAGACGTTCTTCTCCTCCGGGTTCGCCCCGTACCCAGGCGGTGGGCCGTAGCCGGGGGCCGGTTGGCCATAGCCAGGCACAGGTTGTGCGTCGGGAGGTGGCCCATACCCAGGGGCCGGCTGCCCATAGCCGCCACCAGGTGGGGAACCATAGGGCGGGTTGGGGTCCCCAGGGTATCCGCCTGCGGGCGGAGGAGGCATCGTCATATCTACTCCTCGTGCTGTGTCGTCGCCTAAGTGCGATGGCCGTGAGTGTAGTCCGGCACCCCGGTCGCGGCGTTGTGGACATGCCCGACGTGCCCGGCGCAGCCCCGAGCGGCAGATGTGCAATGGTGGGGGTATGGTTGCCGACCCGTTCGTCCGTGCGTCGCGCGCGGTGCCCAACCTGCGCGACCTGGGCGAACGCCGGACCCCAGACGGACTGATACCCGCTGGACGGTTCTTTCGGTCCGGCGAGCCGACCGGGGTGGGGGCCGGCGACGACCTGCGACGCCTGGGGATCGCGTGGGTCGTCGACCTGCGCACCGCCGGCGAAGCGGCCCAACGTCCTGACCGTGTGCCCGACGGGGTGGTCTACCAGCACCTGGACGTCCTGGCCGATATCCCTGCCGAGGTCGCCCAGGGCCAGGTCCAGCTCATGAGCGACCCCGTCGCGTTCACCGCTGCGTTCGGGCACTTCGACCCCGTCGAGCAGATGCACCGCACCTACGCCGACCTCGTCACAGCCCCAGCGGCCCTGGCCGGGTACGCCGACCTGCTCCAGGCGGTGCTCGCAGCCGACGGTGCGCCGCTGCTCGTGCACTGCACCGTCGGCAAAGACCGCACCGGGTGGGCCGTGACCGTCTTGCTCTTGGCCGCCGGGGTGCCCCACGAGGTGGTCCGTGCCGAGTACATGGCCGTGAACCCGGCGGTCCGTGACGCGTTCGCCGGGCTCGTCGACCAGTACCTCGCCGCTGGGGCACCGCGAGAGCTGCTCGTGCCGATGCTCGAAGTCCGCGAAGAATACCTGGACACCGCCCTGGCGTGCGTCGAAGACGTCTTCGGCGGGTTCGACGGGTACCTGCGCGAGGGCCTGGGGCTGGCCGGCTCGCAGGTCGCCGCCTTGCGGGCGCTGCTCGTGCGGTGACCAGCCCCGTCAGGACTTGATCGACTCCACCGGCACACAGCCCGGTGCCGGGATGATCGGCGTGTTCGCGTCGACCACCACATCGTCGGCGACGTTCGTCGCGTTCGCGCCGAGCATGAGCTTGAGCTCGGTGCCTGGGTGTGTCGCGGTGTACAACAGCTGGGCGTCGGGGACGTAGGGGAGCAAGGTGTACGCCTGGGCGATCCCCTCAGGGCCGAAGATGATGACGGTCTGGGGAAGGCGGTCGTCGTTGCCGGTCTCGCCGATGGTGAACCCCAACGCTTGCAGGGCGTTCGCCGTGGTCTGGGCCAACCCGCCGTAGGTCGTCGTGTTGTACACGCTCACAGTGACCGCCACCAGCTCGACCGGCAGGGCCCCCTCCGGTGGGCACGGGACCAGCGGTGGCGCCTCCGGCTCAGGGCTGGAGAACGGGCGGTTGAGGAACCCCACACGCACAGTGTCGGTGAACACCGCAGCGCCGACGAGCAACGTCACAGCGAGGATCGCAAAGATGATGCCGAAGATCACGGACTGGCGTTCGTGCTCAGCGTGGCGGCGGGCCAGGCGGGTGAGGTTCGGGTCGGACATCACAGCTCCAGCACCCGGGCGTGCAGCACCCGGCGTCCTTGCAGGGCCGCCCGGACCGCCCGGTGCAACCCGTCCTCCAAGTACATCTCGCCTTCATACTGCACCACATGCGCGAACAGGTCACCGAAGAAGGTCGAGTCCTCCGACAGCAACGCGCCAAGGTCGAGCGTGCGGCGGGTGGTGATGAGCTGGTCCAGCCGGACCAGACGGGGCGCGATCTCGGCCCACTGCTTGATGCTGTCCAGGCCGTGATCAGGGTAGGGACGCCCCTCGTTGACGCCCTTGAAGATCACAGGGGCGAGTCTAAGGGACCGCGGCGCTGTTGTGCCTCAACTCTCGTGCACGTCGTCCAAGGTTCCTCCACAGATTCCCCCAGGCCCGTCCATCGTCCTCGGGCCGGTCGCACGACGAAGGCCGGTCCCCGGCGAACCCACCGCGGACCGGCCTTCGTGACGACTCAGGCAGGGGAGACGTTCGACGCCTGCGGGCCCTTGGGGCCCTGCTGCACCTCGAACGAGACCTTCTGTGCCTCCTCCAGCGAGCGGTACCCGCCGGACTGGATCGCGCTGTAGTGGACGAAGACATCGGCGCCTCCGTCATCGGGGGCGATGAAACCGTAACCCTTCTCGGCGTTGAACCATTTGACGGTTCCAGTGGCCATGACTTGCTCTCCTTGCGGTGGTGGTACGACCCCGACGACACGGGACCGGTGAATCACGGTGGTCGTCGTCCGCCCGGATGAGCGTGGTGTGACAACTACTGCACAGCGACTACGGGTAACACCCTAGAGCTGTCCAGGCCGGTGTGTCGAGGGCGCCCCGCCGGGTGTGGCATGCCCACCACGTGCACACCTGCACGCGTGCACCGGCGCATATGCGCGCCACCAGGCCCGATGGGTGCTGACTCCGCACACAACGACGGTTCCGACGACGTGTTTGGTCGTCATATCTGGCACCGGCTGTCGTTTTCCTTCAGACCTATCCGGTGCAGCTGACCGCGACAACAGCCGTGATCGTCGTGTTGTCCACCGTGGTCGACGAGACCAACACCGGCACGGTTCCCGAGAACCCGTCCGGCAGGCACGCCGGCCAACCGTTCGCCTGCCACGTGCCAGCCTCGTCGACCCACCCCGGGACCGACTGCCCGACCTCGTACGTCGCGCTACCAACTTTCACGTTCGCGACCGTGTCGGTCACGACGACCTTTGCGTCGATCCAGTCAGCTGTCGGCTCGGCCGTGGAGTGCCCGTTGCCGACCGTCCAGCCCGCCGCGAACGCGATGACCATCGCGCCAAGGGGAATGACGAAGCGGCTGACGATCGAACGCCACGCAGGGGGGGTGGGGGTGCTTGCGGTCATGGGCATAGTCTGCCCTGTCGGGGGCTGTGGGGTGTGCTGTTGGGGGGCGTGGCTGGGTTGGGTCTGTGGGTGTGTGGCTGGGTTGGGTCTGTGGTGTGTGGCTGGGTTGGGTGGGTGGTCGCGTGGCTGGGTTGGGTCCGCGGGTCGGGGTGCCTGTCCGGCGCGCAGTCCCTCGTCCGGCTGCGCCGGCCTCCCGCCAGGCCCGGTGCCAGCGCGCCGGACAGGCACCCCGACCCGCTCGTAGACCTCGCACCTGGGGTGGGGGGTCTTGGACACGGCTCGTCCGGCTTCGCCGAACATCGGCCGGATCGGAGATAGGACGCTGGGACCTAGGACACTGTAGGACACTGGGGACGGTTCCTATGTCTTGCCTGGTCAGCGCGTCGGGACGGGTGGCGGTGTCCGGGGCCGACCTGGCCGGCGGCGGGTCGGCCACGGGACACCGTAGGACACTGGGGACGGTTCCTGTGTCTTGCCCGGTCAGCGCGTCGAGACGGGGGCTGGGGTGCTGTTTCGGCGTGAGTTTGGTCATTTGCTTCGTGTGTGAGTTCGGTCGAGGTGCTGTGGGGTGCGCCACGGCGTGGCGGGTTGCCTGTCGTTCGGGTCGACCAC
>WRCL01000237.1 GCA_009783975.1 Micrococcales bacterium | reverse complement strand
CCGTAGGCGACCAGGTCGACTGCCTGGATGAGCTGGCTGTAGTGGCTGTCCTGCATGATGACGTCCTCGACCACGCGCCGGGTGCCCAGGTCCAGGTCTCGGTGGACCCGGCGGTAGGGCGTCGCGTTGCGGACGGCGGTCTGCCACAGCTCGCTCGTCTCTTCCGGTGTCGCCTCGCCGTCACCGCGGTGAAGACCCTGCAGCCCGTCGTAGAAGACCATGAGGTACGCGTCCTCATGGGCTGCCCAGTCCTCCAGCCATGCGACGAACTGGGCGTAGACGGCAGGTTTGGAGGTCTGCGGGCTCGCGACGGTGGCGACGGCGAAGTGCTCGAAGCGCGAAAGCCGGCTGAGCATCATCCGCCCGGTCGCGGCACGGCGGGGCGTGTCGAACACAGCGTTCTGCTCGTCGGTCTCGCAGAACCTGCCTCGGCCCTTGTAGAGACGGTTGGCGTGGAACTCTGCATGCTTGAGCACGCCGAACTCACGGTAGACGGCGCGGCGCCCGGCCAGCCAGGCGTCGAGCAGACCGCTCCAGTGCTGTGCCTCGACGAGGATCGCACTGAGGGTCGTCCCGTTCCTAGAGTCTCCAGAGTCATCGACGTAGCACAGGTACACGCCAAGATTGTCGCAGGCATCTCCACGACCTTCAGGCGCTCGACCCCGACCGTGAGGTGCTGTTCCTGCCCCAGACACCAGCGCCACGACAGGCACGACAAGAAGAAGCCAGAGATGACGACACCGACGCTGTGTGCAGCGACGATCAGACGGCGGCGGCGCTGGGGAACCCGTGGGGCTCACCCGTAGCGAGGGGCTTGGGGGGAGCAGGCGGGAGTGAGCCTGTGACTGGACGATCGTCGGGGATACTGGCTTGATGGGCACGCTGCTGGTACGACGTCAGTGCCATGTCGTGCTGGTCGGCGGGTACGCCGGGACGGGCAAGACCGAGCTTGGGCGCACCTTGACCAGGCTCACCGGGTGGATGCACATCGACAAGGACACGATCACCGGGCCTGTGGTCGAAGCCGCGCTCGAAGCGCTCGGCCGACCAGCTGACGACCGCGAGTCGGCTGCCTATCTGTCTCAGGTCCGGCCCCGTGAGTACGAAGCGCTGATCGCTACGGCCCACGACAACGTGTCGTGCGGTGCTGGAGCCATCGTGACGGCTCCGTTCTTGCGCGAGTACGCCGATCCGGCCTGGCTCGCCCGCGAGCTGAAGCGCTTCGCAGACGAAGGTGCCGCCAGCACCGTCGTGTGGGTCACCTGCGACGTCGAGTCCATGCAGAGCCACCTGCGACGTCGCGGTGCGGCACGTGACAACCACAAGCTCGGAACCTGGGACGAGTACCTGGCGTCCATCGACCTCGGCTTCCGCCCGCTGGTGGACCACGTCGTGATCGACACCTCCGCCACCGCTGAACCGCTGACGACCCAGGCCGAACGACTCGTCTCACAGATCGCAGAACCCGTGTGACCAGGGGTGATCCTGCACGGACCTCCGGCCCAGGCAAGGACACCGTCAACACGCTCAGAGCCGGCTAGGCGGGAAAGGCTCCTTGGGCGCGGACCCGGGCGTCAGCGTCGGCGGAGATCTCGGTCAGCAGGTCGTCGAGGGTACTGAAGACGGACCACGGTTCGGCCCCGGTGCGCTGTGCGATGAGGTGGACCAGCCGGTCTTCGAGGTCGAGGACCCGGGCACCCTTCCATGCCTTGTCAGCAAGGCTGACGATGAGGTCGCCCAGCTCGACATCGTCGGCGTCCCACGACGCGTGGGTCCGGGCGTACCTGGCGCGGTGAGGAACGACACCGTGGGCCAGGAGGTACCGTTCGCCTGCGTGCTCGTGTTCGTGGCCTGGACCGACGAGCTCGTCGCGGTGGACCGCCTTGCCGATGTCGTGCGTCGCGGCACCGAACAGCACGTCGTGCCTGTCGAAGCCCAGGTGCGGGTAGGCCGCCTCGAGCCAGTCGACGATGGTTGCCGCCACCGCCCGGACCAGCCGGAGGTGCGCCACCAACCGGGCCGGAGCACCAGCCTGTGCGAGAAGGTCTCGGACCTCCCCGGGGAGCGCAGGAGCACCGAGATCGTCCAACCTGGACCCGTCGGCAGCCTCGGCGAACAGATCCTGAGGCGTCACTGAACGAGGATAGCCGTTGTATCGGACCTCACCGTTGCGGTCGTGTGCCCGACGAACATGTAACCCGGCCGTCTATCGCTAGCAACCCGGGGCGCCGTAAAGTGGTAGACACGCCGGGCCAGTTGCCGGAACGTCGCCAGCCGGAGGCCCTGCACATGTGGGGCCTCCGTTCTTGCCTCAGGGGACCCAGGTCCTGTCGTGCACCGTGGCCGGGTCGATCTGGGCGCAGGCACCAGGGCAAAGAAGAGGGCGGTCCGGCCATCAACAGTCCGGACGATCTCCCGGGCGCACGGTGGTGCTCTGCACCCGGCTGCCTGGGGGCGGCTACTGGTCGATGGTGGTGAGGGCGGCGGCCACCGCCCGGGCGATGACGTCGTCCAGCCACACGGGGATGGGGGTTGCGGCGACGATGTAGGGACGGATCAGGCCGTAGCACAGGCCGATGACGCAGGTGAAGACCCGTCGGACGAGGTGCGGGTCGTCGGCCGCGGTGGGGAAGCGCTGGGCCGCGAGCCGGCCGAGCATGGCGAACACACCGTCGTTGAGGTGCACGACACGGTCGTGCAGCACCTGCGGGGCGGTGTGGACCAGACGTTCGTGGCGGTACAAGGTCATCGCCCGGGCCTCGGCGGGGTGCTCGCGGCTGTAGCGGGCGGTCTCCACGGCCAGTGCCACCAGCGCCTCGCCGGGGTCGTCGTGCTCGGCTTCGACCTCGAACAACCGCTCGTGCAGGCGCTCGATGGACCGTAGCCACAACCGCACCAACAGCTCCTCACGTGAGCGGAAGCGGTGGTAGACCGACCCGGTCGTCGCCCCGCTGGCAGCACTGACCTGCGCCACGGTCGCGGTGACCCCGTGCACCGCGACGACCTCACGCGCAGCGTCCAACAGCTGGTCGTCGGTGAACTTCGCGGGGCGGCCCATACCGTCATCATCGCACCGGCGCTGGCGACGGCGGGGCGGGCGGCCTTGCCCTTGCCGGGCAGGCGGGTTCTTCCCTTGATCTAGAGGCGATGTTCTAGTTAGAGTGCTCTAGATACTCCGGTGCACCTCGACCGCCGGGTTTGCTCCGGCGGCGCTCGGCGGTTGAGGCGCCGGAGCGCCCGTCGGGAAAGGCCGCGATGAAGAACTGGGTTGAGGCACGCGTCGCGGTCGTCGCGCGCAGACAAGGGGTGCGCCGCAACCAGGTGGGCATCGAACCCGACGAGCAGTCCGCAGCACGGATCCTCGCCGTCGCCCGGCGCCGTATGACGAAGGTGCGGCTGTGCACGTTCATCACCTCCGGGCCCGACGGGCCGACCGCCCGCGTGGTCATGCCGTTCGCCCCGACACCTGACCTGGTCGTCCACGTCGCCACCTGCCCCACCTCGACCAAGGCCCGCCAGGTCGCAGCCACCGGCAAGGCCGTCCTGGCCTACAGCGCTGGGATGAGCGCGGCCGTCACCGCCTACTGCGACGCCGCGGTCCTGGACGGCCGGGCCGACCACCGCCGCTGGTGGCGGCCCCTTTTCGCCGCCTACTGGCCCGACGGCCCCGGCGAGGACTACACCATCATCGCCTGCCGCCCCTACGCCATCGAGGTCTGGTCTCCCAACGAGGGCGTCGGCCCGGAACCTCATGGCCTGCGCGCGGGCCGCATCGCCCTCGACGAAGCCCGTTGGCGGCTGGACACCGATCCGATTCGCTGAGCCGCCATCCGGGACGTGGGGTGAGGGACGAACACATGCGTTCGTCCCTCACCCCACTCGTCGCTCGTCCATTCGATGTCGATGGTTCTACAGCCGAGCACCCGCAGCAAGCGCCCTGACCAGGCAAGACATAGGAACCGTCCCCAGTGTCCTGGGTCAGCGGGGGCGACGGGCGGTGGGGACGACGCGCAGCAGCAGGGGGACACCGGGGACGAAGTGGTCGCCGAGGTCCTCGACCAAGGCGTTGGTGACGGCGGCGGTGGCGGTCTCGTCGAGCACCAAGGCGCCGGTCTCGACGGCGAACGTGGACCCGGGGCGCAAGGTGACGGCACGGTCGTTGCCGACCAGGTGCAGGGTCCGGCCGAAAGGCAGGCGGCCGGGCAGGGTGCGGGCGACACCAGGGACGGCTGCGGCGCT
>WRCL01000236.1 GCA_009783975.1 Micrococcales bacterium | reverse complement strand
GCACCTGCCCCACCAGGACCGGCGTCGGTGGACGCGCCGCTTGTTCCCCCAGGGCCATCCCTGGCAGAACCGACTGCCGCCCTGGTGCCGTCAGAAGCGTCGCCTGTTCTTCCTGGACCCGGTCCAGCCGACCCGACTGCCGCCGGAGGATCGGTGCCGTCGGAACCACCGGCCGGACCGCCAGCCCCCCCGATGGTGCCGTTCGACGCAGCGGCACCAGTGCCAGCACCTGCCTTCGGACCCGTCCCACCGGCACCCCCACCACCAGGACCTGTACCACCAGGACCTGTACCACCAGGACCTGTACCACCAGGTGGGCCATTCCCGGGCCCAGCTCCGCTGGACGCCACGGGCCCCATGCCAGCGCCTGCCGGCCAGTACCCGTATCCTGCCGGGCCCCAGCCGGTCTACTACCCGCAGGCTGTTGCACCTGCGCCGTACGTTCCGGGTTCGCAGGTGCCGGGGATGCCGCCGGCGAAGAAGCGCAAGGGGCCGCGGATCATCGGTGTCGTCGGCGTCGTGCTGCTGGTCTGTGCTGGTCTCGCGACAGGGCTCCTGCTGCTGAGGGACAGCGGGAAGCCGAGTCCTGACAAGCCGGTTCAGCTGTTCTACCAGGCGCTCGCCGACGGCGATGCCGCGACGGCCCTGGACCAGCTTGCCACCGCACCAAGCTCGACGGCGCTGCTCACCGACGAGGTGCTGGCCCAGTCCCAGAAAGCCGCGGCGATCCGTAGCATCACCACCACCGTCTCGTCGTCGACCAAGGACGAGGCTGAGGTCGTCGTCAAGTACAAGATGGGCAACCAGGAGGTTGAGCAGACGCTCACGGTCCGCAAGACCGACAACGGATGGAAGCTTGTCACCGGGACTGCCGAGGTCGACCTCGCCGGCGCCGGCACCGGGACGCTTCCCCTGGCGGTCAACGACACCCCGCTGACCGCTGGGGGCGCCGTGGTCGTGTTCCCTGGCACCTACACGCTGAGCACGACGACGCCTCTGGTCGCGCTGAGCAACAACACCTTCTCCGTGACCGACCTCGCGTCGGTGCAGGTCGGAACGGTCACTGCGACGCTCACTGCCCAGGGCGACAGGGCGGTGCACCAGGCGCTGCGTGACTCGGTCGACGCGTGTGCGGCGCAGACGACCTTGACGATGAGCTGTTCGGTGTTCAAACCCCCTTCGACGTTCACCGACGGCACCCCGATCATCGACGGACGCGTCGAGCGGACCCTCACACCACAGACCCACGCATGGATCGATGGGCTCACCCCGACGCTGGACGCTGAAGACCCGGCGTTCGCCTCAGTCCCGCGCGGTGACGACGACGTCGGCGTTCTGATCGTCGTCTACGGGGAACGCAACGGCCGCGAGGTGTCAGCCGACTACGATGGCGTCTTCCCGTTCAGCCCCGCCTGGATCGACCTGACAGACCCGGACAACGTCGTCGTGACGTGGGGCTACGGCCGTCCCCGGTAGGCGTGCCCGTCGTGCTCACCAGGGTGAGCACGACCCGGGGATGGCGGTGCGCGGCCTGCCGTCGTGCGCAGGTGAAAGGTGTCCAGGCTCGACGCCATGTTGTTGACCGGGGGGCACCGGTCGGGGAGAGTGTGGCCCATGGCAGACTATTCCGACCCTGACGTGGCTGCCCGGGCGGTGGCTGACCCGACGACGTCGGCTGCGGACCTGGCGCTCGTCGCCCACCAGCACGCGTCGCTGCGCGTCGAGGTCGCAGCCCACCGCAATACCTACCCCGGCCTTCTGGACTGGTTGGAGACCTTCGGCAAACCTGATGTCGCCGCCGCCGTCGCCGCGCGGCGCGAACGTGACGCTGAGGCGGCGCTACCACCGCCTCCACCACCGCCTGAACCAGCAGCCGAGGTGCCGGTGGCCCCATCCTCCGGTGCGCCCGCCGTGGTCACGGTCGCCTCCGACCTGCCCACCGCGGTGACGGTCGCATCTGCTGGTCCGCCCACTGGAGTGACCGCTGTTGTCGGCGGGCCTGCTGGTCCGCGGGCAGGGCTTCCCGGCGGCGTGGGGCTGCCGGGACCGTCCCAGTCGGGCCCCGTCCTCGTCGGTGACGCCGGAACCCAGGCGATTGCTGGGCCTGTGACCGGCCCGACATACGTGCAGGTCGCGCCCATGCCGGGCATGGTGTCGACTGGCCCGGTGCCCATGGGTCCTGTGCCACAGCACGCACCACCGTGGCCCGACGCCCCGGTCCGGCCGTTGCTGGGTGCGACGTGGCCGGCTCCGCTGGCTGCGGCTGTTCCGCTCGCCCTGGTGTGCGTCGTGCTCGTGCTGAGCGCTGTCGTCATGGCGCTGAGGTGAACGCGATGCAGGATCACACAGCACAACCGTCAGCAGGTGCCGAACGCCCGAGCGTCGTGGCTGATGCGCCCACGGCGGAGCCGGCGTCGGGGATGACTGCCACGGACGTCCGCGAACGTTGGCTCTGGCTGGCCGGCGGGACGGCGGCCGCCTACACCGTCATGACGGTCGCGCTCGGCGAGTTCACGCAGAAGGGATGGTCGCCCCAGGGCATTTTCTGGATTTCTTGGCTGATGTGCAACGTCACCATTCTTGGGTCGCTGGTTGTGCTCGCCCCGACGACCGCGAAAAAACGCTTGCTGAGTCTGTTCTGGCTTATTCCAATCGCCCTCTTTGGGCTGGTGCCCGGGCTTCTCTACAGTTTTTTCTCACCGTTCCGCTTCTTTTCGTGGAGCTACTACTATTATGACTACTCCTACTTTGGCGGCCACAATTCTAGCTACTTCGACTATCATTACTACTCCGCTGTCGGACTTCTCCCGTTCGTTCTGCTCTCGGGAGGATGGCTGACACTGCGCCATCGATCGAAACTGGCTCACGTGGCCCTGCCCATCGGCGTGGTCGTCTACGCGCTGGTTGCGTTCGTCGGAGCAGTCGTTTTCTCCAGGCTGGAGGGAGCGCTGCCATTTGTGAGCCCGTCTTTCCGCATCGGGATCGCGTCCGCAGCCATCGTTGTGCTGTCTTTCGCTGCGACCCTATGGATCGGGGCTGGATTTGCCCGCGTGGGTGAGCGACGTCGTCTGCGCCGCGCACATGGCATGGTTCCTGCGGTGCCTGCTGTGCACCACGCAGGGCCTGCAGGTCCGGCGCAGCCGGGTGTGTACTACGCTGACCCGTACGCAGCCCAGAGGACCAATGGCCTGTCGGTCGCCGCGTTGATCTGCGGTCTGCTCGGGGTGAGTGTGGTGGCTGTCGTGCTGGGCCACATCGCCCGCAGCCAGATCCGTCGAGACGGTGGCCAGGGATACGGCATGGCGTTGGCCGGGCTGATCTTGGGGTATGTCTGGATCGGGCTGGGCGTGATCATCTGGATCGTGGTCGCCATTTTTGCGTCATGACCGCGGGGTGCGTGCTGCTCTCCAGCCGAAAAGGCCGATCCCGCGCTGTTTTCGGCGGAGTCGTGCATGGAATGCCACCCGGCCGAATCCCGGCTCTTTTCGATTGCATCTCTTGCGTTTTTCGCGTCCACCCTTCTGCGGCACGCAGCTGTGACGGGTGAACTTTTTGCCTTTCTCACACAAGGCTATTGACCTGTGCGGAGCAGTCAGGAAGAATGCGGGGCATGGTGGATAATTCCGAGCCTGGTGTGCCGGCCCCCGTTGACCCAACAGAGCCGTCACCGCCTTCGTCTGGCACCCCGGCCGGCGCGCCACAGCAGGAGCCTCCGCCCGACGAACCAGTGACGCCTGCGTCTGACGAGCCGACCAAGGCCGCGCTGCCGGACGAGCACACCCCGTCTGCCGAACCACTCGCCGAGACCCCGTCTGCAGAACCACTCGCCGAGACCGCCCCGGCCGGTCCCGCCGCGTCGTCTGACGAACCTGCCCCGCCTGCCGAGCTCGCTGCGGCTGTGCCTACGCCCGACGAGCCGCCCCTTTCGCCACCTGAAGAGCCAGCCGCGTCGCCGGACGAGTTTTTGCCGCCGGCTGATGAGCTCCTCGCGATTGCCTCGGCGCCGCACGCGCCTGGACCTGACGAGCCGGTCGAGGCGGCGCTGCCAGACGAACCGCCTGTCCCGCCCGCGGACCCGCTGTCCGAAGAGCCCGCCGCGGTCGTGCCTGTGCCGCAGGCGCCTGCTCCGCCACCTCCTCCGCCCCCGGAGCCGCTGCTCGATGGTCCGGCTGCGGTCGCGCCTGTGCCAGAGGCCCCTGCTCCGCCGCCGCCGATCCCTGATGCCCCAGGCCCAGACACAGGGGCAGGCGCGGT
>WRCL01000235.1 GCA_009783975.1 Micrococcales bacterium | reverse complement strand
CTCAACGCCCATATTCTGCCCAGCCCTCAGACCTCGACCCGTGAGACAGGGCGATGGCCGACGTCTGCTGAGCCGCCCTGACCAGGCAAGACATAGGAACCGTCCCCACTGTCCTAGACACCTGTTCAAGATGCGCCCGATCTGGGGCTCGGCAAGACTCGACAGCGCGCCAACGACCCAGGCGCGTTAGACTTCGGGCTGGGCAAGACGGACGGAAGGCACACAGACGTTGGTGGTTCCTGCGGGACTTATGCACGTGGTCGGGACCCGGCCCAATTTTCCGAAGGCGGCCCCAGTCGTCAGGGCGATCGAGCGTCGCGATGTGGCCCAGATTCTCGTCCACACAGAGCAGCACTACGACCCGGCACTGTCGGACGAGACGATGCACGACGTCGGGCTGCGTGAACCGGACTACCGGCTGGGTGTGGGGTCCGGCTCACATGCGACGCAGACGGCTCGTGCGATGGTTCGGCTCGAGGAGCTCATCGAGAAGGTGTCTCCTGCAGCGGTTGTCGTCTACGGCGACGTCAACACCGCTCTGGCTGCGGCGCTGGTCGCGAAGAAGCTGCTGCTCCCTGTCGTGCACGTGGAGGCCGGGTTGCGCAGCGGTGACCGCGAGATGCCGGAGGAGATCAACCGTGTCGTCGTCGATGCGGTCGCTGACCTGCTGCTGGCGACATGCCAAGACGGGGTCGACAACCTCGTCAGCGAGGGCGTCGCCGCCGACAAGATCAAGATGGTCGGCAATCCCATGGCCGACTCTGTCCTGACGATGCTGGGGCAGGCTGTCTGCACGCCCCCTGAGGGCCCGATGTACGCCGTCGTGACGATGCACCGGCCGGCCAACGTCGATTCGATGCCTGCGGCGAAGGCGACTGTCGCAGCGATCCACCATGTGGCCGACCAGATGGACGTTGTCGCGGTCATGCACCCACGAGGGCGCGAACGGCTCGACGCGGCAGGTCTGCAACGGCACGAACGGGTGCGGGTCTCGCCGCCGATCAGGTATGCCGAGTTCGTCCACCTGGTGTCGACCGCCGCGCTCGTCCTCACCGACTCCGGCGGGATCCAGGAGGAGACGACCATCCTTGGCGTCCCATGCCTGACGTTGAGGACGACAACCGAAAGACCGATCACAGTCACCCAAGGCACCAACCGGCTGATCACGCTCGCCAACGTGCGCCGGGAGGCTGAGAGCGTGGCCCGAGGCACCAGCACCCGGGCAGTGATGAGACCAGCGCTGTGGGACGGGCACGCCGGGGACCGGATCGCAGACGAGATACTCGCGTACCTCCGCCGCACGGGCACCAACCTCGCGGCAGCGACACGACACATGGAACCGGCCCTGAGGTAGCAGGCACCGGCCCCGCCTACACCAGCGCTGTGTCTGCTCCCCGCTGTGCCAGCGCGCAGATCGCTTCTGCTGCCTGCTGCGCCCCTGTGCTCGCCGGGCGAGACGCGAGCCGCTCGCGCAGGTCGTCGTCGAGCACACCACCAAGAGCCGTGCGCACGTCGGTCAGACTCGACGCGCACAGCCCGACACCCAAGGCGGCCGCCCGCGCCGCACGTTCGGCCTGGTCGTCGGTGCGGGTGTGCAGGTACGGGATGAACACCGTCGGCAGCCCCACTTCGAGTCACTCGTAGACCGAGTTGTACCCAGCCGCGCACACGGCGACCTCGAACGCTGACAGGAACGGGGCCAGGGGGAACCGCCCAACAACGCACTGGGCGCCGACGGGCAGCACCGCGTCGGACAGCGCCGGAGACACCAATACCACAGGTGTCATCCCCGGCAGGCAGTCGTGGACAGCCTCGACCACCGCCTGCACCCCGGAGGTCTGCCCGTCGAACGTCGTGTGGCCCACCTGCACCAAGACATACCGCCCGGTCGGCTCCAGGCCCAGCTCGCGACACGCTTGGGCACGTGGGAGCAGGCCCTCACGCGACGCCAAGGTGATTGCAGGAACCTGCGTGAGCCACGGTTCGTCCTGCTGGTCTGGTTCACCCAGCTCGGCGGGGACCAGGACGTGGTCGGCCACAGCCAGCGGCGCGTCGAACTGGGTGCGCCTCGACCCGTCTTTCCACAGCCCCCGGCGCAGCCACACCAGGGGCACGCCAGCGTCGCGGCAGCTGGCCGTGATCCCGCGGTACACGAACGTCCCGTCGAAAACCACCAGGTCGATGTCGTTGCGCACCAGCACCGCGGCCAGGTAGGCCCCGAACGCGCGGTTCCATGTCGCGCTGCCCCAGTCTTTGGCATCGACGCTGGGGAAGTATGTCACCGGGAAGCCGGCCTGCCGCACCGTCTCGTGGGCGGTGGACAAGGTCAGCACCGCGTACGAGGCATGGTCGACCAGGGCGGTGCCCACTGCCAGGCAGCGGACGATATGCCCCATACCCGCCCCGTTGCTCGTCACCAGCAGCACACGTGGCCGGTGCCCACCGGAGAGCTCCATCGTCGTGTTGACCTCAGGCAGAACGTCCAGCAGGGCTTCGACGTCGTTGCGCAGCACACCGACGCGTGCGCGCAAGGTCCGTACCAGGTCGTCAACGACGACGACTGTGGCACACGCCACCAGTGCCACACCTAGCACTGTCGCCACCGCCAGCGTCGCCCCACCAACCCACCCGGAAAGTATCGTCGCGAGCGCCGCAAGCACCCCGACCCCGCACGCGCCGACCACGGCCACCGTCCGGCGGCGCAGCGACCGGCCCCGGAAGGACCACCTCAACGCCACGCCCCGCGGGTGTCGATGACGGTCTTGCCGGCCATGGTGCGGATCTGCGGCCCGACAGCGGTGAACGCGTCGTGGTCGACCAGCAGCACGACGATGTCGGCCCACTCGACGCTCGAGACCAGGTCGCCAAGGCTGGCCTTGCCGACCAGGGCCTCTGGCAACGTCAAGACGTGCGGTTCGACGACGGTCACTGACGCCTGAGGTATCCGCTCGGTGATCTCACCCACGACCTGGACCGCCGGGGACTCTCGCAGGTCGTCGACGTTCGCCTTGAACGCCACACCCAGGCAGGCGATGCGCGGGGTGGCGAACTGCTCGGCGGCGGCGACCACCTGGTCGACCACATAGGCAGGTTTGGCGTCGTTGACCTCACGGGCTGTGCGGATCAGACGCGCGTTGTCACGGTCTGCGGCGACGATGAACCACGGGTCCACCGCGATGCAGTGCCCGCCCACACCAGGCCCGGGACGCAAGATGTCCACGCGGGGGTGGTGGTTGGCCAGGTCGATGAGCTCCCACACGTCGATGCCCATGTTGTCGCAGATGAACGACAGCTCGTTGGCGAAGGCGATGTTCACGTCGCGGTAGGAGTTCTCCACGAGCTTGGACATCTCCGCGGTCAGGGCGTCGGTGACCAAGATCTTGCCCTTGCAGAACGAGGCGTACAGACCCCGGGCGTGCTCGCCCGCAGCGGGGGTCAGCCCGCCGACGATCCGGTCGTTCGCGACCAGCTCGTGCATGATCCGCCCTGGCAGCACCCGCTCTGGGGCGTGGGCGAAATGCACCTGGGGACGCCCGCCGCTGGCGTCGGTGCTCAGGTCGGGCCGGGCGATCATGATGCGGTCGGCGACCATCTGGGTCGTGCCCGGCGGGGACGTGGACTCCAGGACCACCAGCTCGCCCCCGGTGAGCTGGTCGGCGATCGCGTCGCACGCAGCGTCGACGTACGACAGGTCCGGTTGGTGGTCGGCCTTGAACGGCGTGGGCACCGCGATGATGTAGACGTCGGCCGGCGGCGGGACGGCCTGCGCCCGCAGACCGCCTCCCTCGACCGCCGCCGACACCGCCCGCTCCAGGTCGGGCTCGACGAAGGGCACACGGCCCGCGTTCACCGCGGCTACCGTCTCGGGGTTGATGTCCACGCCCACGACGTGTGCGCCGCACCCGGCCAGGACCGCTGCCGTCGGCAGGCCGATGTAGCCCAGCCCGACGACGACAACTGTCGGAGACACCAACATTGCAGGTCGCTGCGCAGTCACTACGGCGTGGTCAGCCGTGACCGCCTCGTGCGTGGTCGTCAAAACCCCACGTACCCTTCACATCGTTTCGTCCAGGCCCCGAACCTGGGCCCCGGGCATACCCGGCGCGTGCCCGAGTCTGCCGAGGACCCGGACATACCGCATCCGGAACGGCCCGGTCTGCGCGTGTCGCCTTGACTGGGCGCACAGGTGCGTCAGCGCGTCCGTCCAGGCGTGTCACATCAGACTGCGCGTGTCGCAATCAGCCAGGACGACATGGCCCT
>WRCL01000234.1 GCA_009783975.1 Micrococcales bacterium | reverse complement strand
CGGGTACGCAGCACCTCGGCGACACCGGCGGCACCGTCGCCGGCCTCGCCGACGGTCTCGATGTCGTGCTCGTGGTCGAGGATCATCTTCAGACCCATGCGGATGGCCGGTTGGTCATCGACGATGACGACACGTATCGTCACGGTTCCTCCGTCTCGTCGTCGGGTACGGGGATGTCGGGCGGTGCGTCATCCCCGGCGGGCAGATCAAGTTCGGTGGGTGCGTGCTCAGGTGGCGCGGTGACCGGGACCTCCAAGACCACGAGCCACCCGGGCCAGTCGGGCCCGGCATCCAAGGTCCCGGCCGCCGACGCCGCGCGTTCGCGCATGTGCATGAGGCCGTGACCGCCAGAGGACCCGTCGTCTTCGGCGGGAGGCCCCGGGTCGGCGATCCCGAGCTGGACACGGTCATCGGTCACGTCCAGCCACAGCTCGGCCCGCGTCGCCTGCGAGTGCAGCAGGACGTTCGTCAGCGCCTCCGCGGCCACGCGCACGACCGCGAGCTCGGCCGCGGCGCCCAGGCGTGGCAGCGGGTCAGGTAGGTGCGCGTCGACCCGCAGGCCCGCAGCGGCCACACGCGCGACGACCGCGGGCAGCTCAGCCATCGTGTCGGTGGGGTGCCAGGCGGTGGGCTCGGACGTCGTGGCCACATGTGCGGCGACCTCAGCGTCGTGCGGGTCGCGCAGCATCCGCACCACTGAGCGCACCGCGTCGAGGGCTTCGCGGCCGGCGTCGGCGATGGCGCGCACCGACCGTCGTGGTTCGTCAGGGTCGGCGTCGGCAACGAGGTCGGCGGCCTCGGCCCGCAGGACGATCCCAGAGATGTGGTGGGCGACAACGTCGTGCAGCTCACGGGCGATACGGGTGCGTTCGGCCCGCACCTCAGCCTCAGCGTGCTCGTCATGTGCGGTGAGCAGCTGCGCGTCGCGCTCAGCAAGAACACCCCGGGCCAGGTCGAGCCGGAAGACGAGGAACCCGGCCGCGACCACCAAGAACGTCACGAGCAGACGTACGACGGTCCCCGACAGGTCCAGCCACCCGGCGTCGCCGGTGCGCACAAGGTCGGCCAGGGCCGACGGCAGCTGGTGCAGCCGGTCCACCCCCACCGACAGCACTGCTGCCGATGCCACCGACACCCCACCGAGCAACGCGACCGGGCCGCGGCCGGCGACGGCAGCGCGGTACGCCGCGACGAGCAACGGCACGACGAGCAGGTCTGGGTAGGGGTGGTGCAGCACCGACAACGGCAAGAACACAGCCGTGACCCAGAACACAGCGGTCGGCACGCAGCAGGAGACGGCGACGACGACGAGGAACACCCCAGCCACGCGCAGACCACCGACAGCCCCAGACGCGGCGAACCACGACGACGTGCGCGCCACCACCTCCAGGACCCCGAACCACACGAGCGCGACCACGCCCCCACGCGCGAGGTCGTACCAGGTCGTGCCATCGACGACGGTGCGCACACCATGGCGCAGCTCCGCGGCGATCGTGCGCGCGAGGTGGTCGTCGTCATCGCCGGGGTGCGGCCGCGTCGGGCCGTCACCGTCGAGCGCCCGTGGGCGCGACACGCGGACGGAGGGGCTGGGCGTCGTCACGAGGTCACGCTACGCACTCGTCGCGCCTGGTTTGGGCGTTATCGCGAAGAATGATCGTTCGGTTCTTGAGGTTGTCCCACCCGAACAGACGCCAGGAGGACGCATGAGAGCGTTCGATAGGCCACACTGGTTCCTCGTGACTACTCCCCATGACCGGGTCTCCGTCGGGCGGCGGCGTTGGCTCGTGCTCGGAGGGCTGGGTGCTGCGGTCGTCGTGCTGCGGCTGCTGTCGTCGTGCGCCGCACCTGCGGACACAGGTGCGACACTGAACCTGTGGTCGGATCCCGCGAGCTGGCGGACGTGCTCATCGCCGCAGGTGCCCGGTCCGGCTGTGTGACGCACACCCGCGTCCTGCCTGCTCGTCCTGGTCGTACCGCCGCGTGGCCGTCGTGGGCTGACCGTGACCTCGTCGCTGGGTACCGGACGCTGGGTGTTGACGAACCGTGGGTCCACCAGGTCCAGGCCGCCGACGCTGCGCATGCCGGGCACCACACGGTGCTGGCCACCTCGGCCGGGTCGGGCAAGTCCCTGGCGTTCTGGCTGCCTGCCCTGACCGACGCCCGCGCCCAGCACGCGACGACGCTGTACCTGGCCCCGACCAAAGCCCTGGCCGCCGACCAGCTCGCCGGGCTGCACCGCCTGGTCACCGCTGCGGGTGTGCGTGACGTGCACCTGGCGGTGTGCGACGGTGACACGTCGTACGCCGAACGCCGTTGGGTGCGTGACCACGGCGACGTCGTCGCGACGAACCCCGACTTCCTGCACTTCTCGTTGCTGCCGGGGCACCGGCGCTGGGTCCACCTGCTCGCGCGTCTGCGCTACGTCGTCGTCGACGAGTGCCACGCCTTCCGTGGGGTGTTCGGCGCGCACGTCGCGTTGGTCCTGCGCCGCCTACGGCGCGTCGCAGCCTCGTACGGGGCGACCCCGGTGTTCGTGTGCGCCTCAGCGACGACCGCAGACCCACAGCTCTCAGCCGCCCGCCTGCTCGGGGTCGACCCCGCCGACGTCGTCGTCGTCACCGCTGACACGAGCCCTGCCGGCCCGCGCACGATCATGTGCTGGCAGCCCCCGCTGCTGCCCACCACCGGCCTTGCCCCCACCGAAGGGGCAGACCCACCGGCGGACGGAGCCCGCCGGTCGGTCACCGCAGAGACCGCCGAGCTGCTCGCGGACCTCGTCGTCGCCGGCGGACGGGTGCTCGCGTTCACCCGTTCGCGTCGCGGCGCGGAGACCGTCGCGACGACGACCCAGGCCCGTCTGGCCGAAAAAGCCCCGCACCTGGCTGACCGTGTGCGCGCCTACCGCGGCGGCTACCTGCCCGAAGAACGCCGTGCCCTCGAAGCCGCCGTCCGCGACGGAAGCATCCGCGCCCTGGCCACGACGAACGCCCTCGAGCTCGGCGTGGACATCACCGGGCTGGACGCTGTCGTCGTCGCCGGCTTCCCCGGCACCCGCGTCTCGTGGTGGCAGCAAGCCGGGCGCGCCGGCCGTGCCGGCGCCCCGGGCCTGGTCGTCCTCGTCGCCCGCGAAGACCCCCTGGACACCTACCTCGTCCACCACCCGCACGCGCTCCTCGACGCCCCCGTCGAACCGGTCGTCCTTGACCCCGACAACCCCGCCGTCCTGGCCCCCCACCTCGCCGCCGCCGCCGCCGAGCTCCCCCTGTCCGCCGCCGAGCTCGCCCAAGACAGTGGGGACGGTTCCTATGTCTTGCCTGGTCAGCCAGACAGCGGCGCAGGTGAGCCGGACCCCCGCCCGCCCCGCCCCACCGATACGTCCCAAGGACTGTTTGGCCCCGCGGCCCGAGGGGTGCTCGACGACCTCACCGCCCACGGCGTCCTGCGCCAGCGCGGACGCACCTGGTACTGGACGCACCCCCGGCCGGCGTCGGGCCTGACCGACCTGCGCGGGGGCGGCCCGCCGGTGCAGGTCGTCAACCGCACCACCGGGGAGGTGCTCGGCACGGTCGACACCGCCTCGGCCGACTCCACGTGCCACCCCGGGGCGGTGTACGTGCACCAAGGGGCGACGTTCGTCGTCGACGACCTCGTGCACGACGAGGGTGTCGCCCTGGTCGACGCCCAGGTGGTCGACTGGCGCACCTGGGCCCGGTGGTCGACGACCGTCGCGGTCGTCACCGTCGAGGACCAGACCCAGTGGGGTCCGGTGACCTGGGCGCACGGCCTGGTCGACGTGACCACCCAGGTCACCTCGTTCACCCGTCGGCGCCTGGGCGACTGTGCGGTGCTGTCCAGCCACGAGCTGGACATGCCCGAACGCGCCTTGCGCACCGCCGCGGTGTGGTGGACCGCCCCGCCGCCGGTGCTTGCCGCAGCGGGTGTCACCGCCGAGACCGCCCCCGGCGCCCTGCACGCCGCCGAGCACGCGTCGATCGGCCTGCTGCCCCTGCTGGCCACCTGCGACCGCGGGGACCTCGGAGGTCTGTCAACCCTCGCCCACCCCGACACCGGCGAACCCACAGTGTTCGTCCACGAGTCCTTCCCGGGCGGCGCCGGGTTCACCCGCCGCGGGTTCGAGCTGGGCCCAGCATGGTTGCGAGCGACCCGCGACGCCATCGCCTCGTGCCCGTGCCCGGCCGGCTGCCCGTCGTGCGTGCAGTCCCCCAAGTGCGGCAACGCCAACGAACCCCTCGCCAAAGACGCCAGCGTCCGCCTG
>WRCL01000233.1 GCA_009783975.1 Micrococcales bacterium | reverse complement strand
CCCGGACGGATCGACTTGCCGTACAGGTGAACCTTTGCCCCCGGGTCGGCGAGGACCTCGTCGAGCGCGTCGGTGAGCGCACCGAGGTTGGTCCCAAGGACGTTGACCATCACCGACCACGGTGCCCGCAGGGTCGTCGCACCCAGCCGAAGGTCGGCGACCGCCCGCAGGTGCTGCTCGAACTGGCTGGTCACGGCCCCGTCGATCGTCCAGTGGCCGCTGTTGTGCGGCCGCATCGCCAGCTCGTTGACCAGGACCTGCGGCGGACCGCCGGCCGGGTCGGGCACTTCGAACAGCTCGACCGCCAGCACCCCGGTGACACCAAGCTCATGTGCGAGGTGCTCGCCGACGGCCCGCGCCTGCGCGGCTGTGGCTGGGTCGAGGTCGGGTGCCGGCGCGACGACTTCGAAGCACACCCCGTCACGTTGGGTGGACTGCACGACCGGCCATACCTCGACCTGCCCGGACGGGCGCCGCGCGACCTGGACAGCGAGCTCGCGGGTGAACGGCACAGCCTGCTCGACGACAAGGCCGGGCCCATCGGCAGCCAACCAGGTCGCGACCTCGGCCACGTCGTGGACGACCCGCACACCTTTGCCGTCGTACCCGCCGCGTGCGGTTTTCACCACAGCAGTGCCGTGGGTGTCCAAGAAGCTGGCGATGGCTGCCGCGTCGGGTGCCGGGGCCCAGACGGGGCACGGCACGCCAAGCTGTGTGAGCCGGCGGCGCATCGCCAGCTTGTCCTGGGCGAAGAGCAACGCACCTGCTGAGGGGCGCACGGGGACGCCCAGGGCCTCGACGGCAGCCAGGACCGGGCCGGGGACGTGCTCATGCTCAAAGGTGAGCACGTCGGCGCCGTCGACGAGCGCGAGCACCGCGTCGCGATCATCGGCTGCCCCGACGCGCGCGTCGTGCACCGCCAGGGCCGCGGACGCCTCCTCGGACTCCACGAGCACCCGCAGCTGTATCCCCAGCGCTGTGGCCGGCGCAGCCATCATCCGCGCGAGCTGTCCGCCGCCAACCACAGCCACCACCGCACCGTCCACGGACGACGAGCGTAGCGGTTCGCGCCAGGAACCGTCCCCACTGGCGTGAGCTTAGGCTGTAGGCAACAGCGGAGAGGAACGATGGTGAGCACAGCACTGGTCGGGATCGTCATGGGGTCGGACTCGGACTGGCCGGTGATGTCGGCCGCCGCGCAGGTGCTCAGCGAGTTCGACGTGCCAGTCGAGGTCGATGTCGTCTCTGCGCACCGCCAGCCAGCCAAGATGCTCGCCTACGGTCAGCAGGCGGCCGGCCGGGGGCTGCGCGTCATCGTCGCTGGGGCCGGGGGAGCCGCGCACCTGCCAGGGATGCTCGCCTCGGCGACGGTGCTGCCGGTGGTCGGGGTGCCGGTGCCGTTGGCGCACCTGGACGGGCTGGACTCGTTGCTGTCGATCGTCCAGATGCCCGCCGGGGTGCCGGTGGCGACCGTCTCGGTCGGTGGTGCGCGCAACGCTGGGTTGTTGGCTGTGCGGATCCTGGCTGCCGGGACAGGACCGCAGGCCCAGCGGTTGGCGCAGGCGATGGCGACGTTCCAGGACGGGTTGCGGGCCACAGCCGACGCCAAAGGAGAACGTCTGCGGGCTCAGGTAGCCCAGGACACGCCCTAGGGCACACCGCCGACGGTCCCAGGAGGCAGGCTCCCGTCGGCCACGGACTTCCAGAAGGCGGGGGATGTGTCTGGGTCGAGCAGCACCGCTGAGCCCACACCGCCGGGACGGTAGTCCAGCGACTTGATCGGGGGTGTGCCGGTCACCCCGGCCGGGCCGTTCGCGGCCCGGAACGCCATGGCCAGGCGCCCCAGGGTGACCACGGACGTGCCCTGGTCCACGACCAACGCCCCGGTGGCGGCGTCGACGAGGGCGACCTGCCGGTCGGGGCGGAACAGCAACGGCACCGGGTCGACCTTGCTCATCACAGCACTGACGACCTGGCGTTGGCGCAGGCCACGCCCGATGTCCCCGGTGGGGTCAGACTTGCGCATCCGGGAGAACGCCAGCGCCTGCTCGCCGTTGGTCTGGTGGCACCCAGCAGTCCAGACCATCTGCGAGTCGCGGTCGTTGACGTCGGCGTCCCAGCACAGCTCGACACCTCCGACAGCGTCGACGACGTCCTTGACCCCGCTCATCCCGATCTCGACGTAATGGTCGACCTTCATCCCGGTGATCTGCTCGACGGATGTGACCAGCAGCGCTGCGCCGCCGTAGACGGTCGCCGCGTTGAGCTTGTTCGGGCCGTGGCCGGGGATGTCGAGGTAGGTGTCACGGGGCAAGGAGATCAGCGAGGTCGTCCCGCGCACCGGCACGTGCAGGACGAGGATCGTGTCTGCACGTGAGCCTGTCGTGCCGTCGTCGGCGATCCCGCCGTCGCGTGCGTCAGACCCGGCGATGAGGTACGTCGTGCCCGGGCCGCCACCACCCAGGCGCAGAGCCTCGACCCGTTCGATCTTGCTGTTGGCCCACACGGCCAACCCCACCGGCCAGGCCAGCGCCACGACGAGCACGACGACGGCCGTGCCCACGGCCCAGCGCCACCGTCGGCGCCGTGGTGACCCGTCGACCGCCGGTCTGGGGGCAGGGGCAGATATCGGCGCCGGTTGCGCAGGGGTCGCCGGCAGCCCGCCGCGCGGGGCGAACGAGGGCGGCGGTGCTCCACCGCCCGGACCTGGTGCGCCGGCTGCCGGTTCGTCGAAGCTCGGGGTCATCACGCTGCGCACACCTGTCTGGCCGCCTCGACATCCTCCACGCTCGTCAGCTGTGCCGGTTGCGGTCCCGGGGTGTCCTTGCCTGCCGGCGGGTTGAGCACATCAGCCACAGACCGGTCGGTGGCCATCGCTGCCCACACGGCGTCGGCCTGGGCTGACCAGCGCACCCGGTTCCCGACAGGGTCGAACGGGATCGTGGTGAACACGATCTTGCTCGTGTCGACATGGCGCAGGGAGTACGCCAGACCCACGATCGTGTCCCAGCTCAAAGCGGTGTCCATGCTCAACGACTTGGTGACGGCCTGGACGAACCGGAGCAGCTCACGTGTGCTGGTGAACACGTTCTTCGACAGCACCTCGTGCGCGAGCCCCGCGAGCAGCTGTTGCTGGCGGTCGATCCGTGAGGTGTCCGACCCGTCGGTGCCGACGATGTGCCGGGCCCGGGCGAACTGCAGCGCCTGGACCCCGTTGAGGCGCTGGGGCCCGGCGTCGAGGTCCAGCCCGGTGTAGTGCGCGTCTTTCATCGGGCGGTCCAGGCACAGGTTGACCCCTCCGACGGCGTCGACCATCTGCTGGAACCCCGCGAAGTCGACGACGATGGAGTGGTCGATCCGTAGCCCGGTGTTCGTCTGCACGGTGTTGATCGTGCACGCCACCGCAGAAGCCATGTCACCGCCGACGTCCCAGCCGACGGCGAAGGCGTTGTTGAACATCGCGTTACGTGCAGGTTTGGTCGTGCCCCTGGTCGTCGTGCACGCAGGGATCGTCACGAGCGAGTCCCTGGGGATCGAGACCATCTCGATCCGGCGCCGGTCTGAGGAGATGTGCATGATGATCGTCGTGTCCGACCGGACCCCCTCGGCGGCGCCGCCGATGATCTCGTTCTCCCCGGAACGGTCGTCAGAGCCGATGAGCAAGATGTTCAGCGACTTGCCCGCAGCAGGGTCGACCGGGGGCGGGGCGGGCAGCAGCCGGTTGGTGTTGTGCCGTGACATGTTCGAGTCGGCACGGTAGCTGATCGCTGCGACGGCCGAGGGTCCCACAGCGAGCACGCCCACCGTGACGAGCCCGACGCTGCGCACCAACCAGTGTGTGCGGTGGACCCGGCAGTGCCGCGGGCTCAACGCCCGCAGCCGCATACCGTGTCGGGGGGCCACGTACCGATGGTAGGGGCAGCTCGACGCAGATCCTCAAGCCGTCGAGCGCCGGCGCTGTGGAGATCCAGTGGAGGTGGGGAAGCAACCGGGGCATACCGCGCACACCCGGCGCCGGACGCTACCGCCCGAGCGTGGCGTACCTGGCCTCGGTGGCGTCTTTCTGGGGCCGCCACCACGCCTCGTTGTGCCGGTACCACTCGATCGTCGCGGCCAGGCCGTCGCGGAAGTGCGTGTACCGGGGGGTCCAGCCCAGCTCGGAGCGCAGCCGGGTCGCGTCGATCGCGTAGCGCATGTCGTGGCCGGGACGGTCGGCGACCAGGTCGTAGGCGTCGGCTGGCTGGCCCATGAGCTCGAGCAGCGTCGCGACGACGCT
>WRCL01000232.1 GCA_009783975.1 Micrococcales bacterium | reverse complement strand
TGAGGCTGTCGCGGCTGCCAACCCCGACATGGACGTGTTCGCCCAGGCGGCCGACGCCGCAGCCCCGATGCCGGCGATCCCGGCGATGGACCAGGTGTGGACCCCGCTGGGTGTGGCCTACGCGAACATCGTCGGTGGTGCCGACGCGGCGACTGAGATGAAGAAAGCCGCAGACACCATCAAGGCGGCCATCGCCAAGTCCTGATCCGTCGCTTCGCGGGGGGCCTGGGAAGACACCCAGGCCCCCCGCGGCACGTGCGTGAGGAGTAGCTGTGACGGTCACCGACGCGCCCACATCCACCGACGACCGCCCCCGCCGGCGTCGACCACCAGCGACCACTGGGGTGTACCTGGTCAAGGTTGTTGGGCTCGCTCTGCTCGCCTCTGTGCTGATCTCGGTGCTGCCGTCGGTCGCCGCCACGGGGCAGTGGGGTTTCTTGGCTATCCTCGTCGCGATCGCGGCGCTGGTCGTCGCGGTGTACGCGACCAGACGCGCGATCCCGGCCAAGTACCTGCTGCCCGGCGTGCTCATGCTCGTGCTGTTCTTGATCTACCCGATCATGCTCACCTTCCAGCTGTCGACGACGAACTACGGTGACGGCACCCGCAGCACCAAACCCGAAGCCATCGCCCGGATCGTGGGGACCTCAGCGGTGCAGGTCGAAGGTGGCGCGGTGTACTCGCTGGTCGTGGGCACCCAGGGCTCGGCGACGTCGGGTCCGTTCGCGTTCTTCCTCGTCGACACCACCAACGGCGACGTGTTCCGTGGCACCGAGACCGACTTCACGGCGCTGAAACCCGCTGAGGTGACGGTGGCCAACGGCCTTGTCACCGCCGCCGACGGGTGGACGATGCTCACCCGCGCGCAGGTCAACGCGATCTCCGGGTCGAACCAGCCGCTCGACGGGTTCACCGTCCCGGCCGGCGACAACGCGGTCATCAAGGTCCAGGGGTTCCAGGCGATCACCATGCGCACCCCGCTGGTGTACGACAAGAGCGCTGACACGATCACCAACACCGACACCGGCGCGGTCTACCATCCGCAACGTTCAGCCTCCGGGGACCGGTCGTTCTTCGTCGACGCCAACGGCCACCGGCTGTCGAGCCAGTCGTGGGGCGAGAACATCGGGACGTTCAACTACAAGCGGATCTTCACCGACTCGCGGATCACCGGGCCGTTCTTGTCGATCTTCGCCTGGACCGTGATCTTTGCCACAGCGTCGGTCGGGCTGACGTTCTTGCTCGGGCTGGGCCTGGCGATCGTCCTCAACGACCCGCGGCTGCGCTTCCAGCGGTTCTACCGCTCTGCGCTGATCTTGCCGTACGCCATCCCCGGGTTCATCTCCCTCATGGTGTGGGCCGGGTTCTGGAACCAGCGGTTCGGGCTGATCAACCAGATGCTCGGGCTTGACGTCAACTGGCTGGGGGAGGTGTGGCCAGCACGGATCGCGGTGATCTTGACGAACCTGTGGATGGGCTTCCCGTACATGTTCTTGGTGTGCACCGGGGCGTTGCAGTCCATCCCAGCAGACCTCAAAGAGGCCGCAGCCATCGACGGGGCCAGCGGTTTCACCCAGTTCCGCAAGATCACGTTCCCGCTGCTGCTGGTGTCGGTCGCTCCGCTGCTCGTCTCGTCGTTCGCGTTCAACTTCAACAACTTCAACGCGATCCAGCTGCTCACCCGCGGCGGTCCGTTCAGCTCGGACAACCCCACCGCGGGTGGTACCGACATCCTCATCAGCTACACATACCGGCTGGCGTTCGGGACCGGAGGCCAGCAGATCGGGTTCGCTGCGGCGGTCTCGGTGGTGCTGTTCATCTTGACCGGTGTGATCGCGGCGATCCAGTTCCGTGCCACACGCTTCTTGGAGGATGTGAACTGAGATGAGTGCGCACAAGAAGGTTGCCGGTCCCGACAAGGTCCACGGCGCCCGGTGGTGGCGCGAGCTGGGGTGGCGTCACGTGGTGGGTGTTGTCGCGGTCGTCTACGCGCTCATCCCCGTGCTGTACATCTTCTCTGCCGCGGTCAACCCCCTGGGGTCGATCGCCACGACCGAGCTCATCCCACACAACTTCTCCCTCGTGTGGTTCCAAGAGCTGGCGAACAACCCCCAACGTCCGTTCTTCCGCTGGTTGGGCAACACCGTCATCGTCGCGTCGGTCGTCGTGGTGGTGCAGATCTTCTTCTCCACCCTCGCCGCGTTCGCGTTCTCGCGCCTGCGGTTCAAGGGACGGCGCACCGGGCTGCTGACGTTGCTGCTCATCCAGATGTTCCCGCAGATCCTCGCGACCGTCGCGCTGTTCCGGATCTTCTCCACCATCGGGCAGGTGGTCCCCGCGTTCGGGCTGGACACCCTCGCCGGGTACATCTTGGTGATGATGGGCGCGTCGCTGGGCCAGGTGTGGCTCATCAAAGGCACGTTCGACTCGATCCCCAAAGAGCTTGACGAGGCAGCGAAGATCGACGGTGCTGGTCACGCAGGGCTGTTCTTCCGGATCTTGCTGCCCCTGCTGCGCCCGATCCTCGTCATCACCGGGTTGCTGGTGTTCGTCGGGGTCATCGCCGAGTTCCTGCTCGCGTCGATCTTCTTGCGCTCCACCGACGTCAAGACCGTCTCGGTGGGGATGTACGGGGTGCTCCAGGGCGATATGTCCAACAACCTCGGCTGGTTCGCCGCTGCGTCAGTGGTCGTGGCGGTGCCTGTGATCTTGTTGTTCCAGTACCTGCAGCGGTACATCGTCGGAGGGATCACCGCCGGGTCGGTGAAAGGATGAGCCTGCTGCGCGCCCCGCACCACGACGGTTCGCCGCTGTACACCCCTGAGGCCGCCCCGTCGTTGGGCGACACCGTCCCGGTCCGGGTGTGGGTGCCGTCGGTGCCTGGGCGTGCCGGGGCAGATGCCGAGGTCTGGGTGCGCCGGTGGCGCGACGGTGAACCTGTGATCACCCAGGCGCGCCTCGACCGTGCCGACGAGGCTGGGGCGTGGTTCACCGGTGAGGTCGTGTGCGACCACCGGCTCACCCACTACCGGTTCGCGGTCACCAGCCCTGGTCAGTACTGCTGGCTCAACGCTGCCGGCGTGTGGCACCGTGACGTCGCCGACGCCGGCGACTTCAAGATCTCCACCGCCGACCCTGCGCCGTCATGGGTGGCGGACCAGATCGTCTACCACGTGTTCCCCGACCGGTTCGCCAGCTCTGGGGCCCCGCGCACACCGCCGCCGTGGGCGGTCCGCGCAGCGTGGCACGACGAGGTCGACATCCGCGAGCACCACTCAGCCCGGCAGTGGTACGGCGGAGACCTCGACGGGATCGCTTCGCGCCTGAGCACCTGCGTCGACCTGTCGGCGACGACGCTGTACCTCACCCCTGTGTTCCCCGCCGGGTCGGTGCACCGCTACGACGCGGTGAGCTTTGACCACATCGACCCGCTGCTCGGTGGCGACCAGGCCCTGGGCCGGCTGCTCACCGCAGCCCACGGGCTGGGGATACGCGTCGTCGGAGATCTCACCCTCAACCACACCGGGGTGGGCCACGAGTGGTTCGTCCGCGCCCAGGCCGACCGCGACGACCCGCACGTCGGGTACTACCTGTTCACCGACCATCCGCACAGCTATGTGTCGTGGTGGAACATCCCCAGCCTGCCCAAGCTCAACCACACCTCTCAGCCGCTGCGCCGCGAGCTGTACGACGGTGCTGGGTCGGTCGTCGCCCGGTGGTTGGACGCTGGGTTGGACGGGTGGCGTATCGACGTGGCGAACATGGTCGGCCGGGTCGGGGCGACCGACCTCGCCCACGACGTGGCCCGCACCGTTCGCGCGACGATGCGCGACCGCGACACGTGGCTGCTGGCCGAGGCAGGTCATGACGCTGCTGGTGACGGCGACCTCGACGGCGACGGGTGGCACGGGACGATGGACTACTCGGGTTTCACCCGCCCGGTGTGGACCTGGTTGAACGTCGCCCCGCACAGCGCGGGGCTGCCCCACGGCCTGCCATACCTGGGGATCCCTGTGCCCATCCCGCGCCTGGGTGGCCGGGACACTGTCGCGACGATGCGTGAGGTCCACGCCGGGGCGCCGTGGCGGGCCTGGTCGGCCTCGACGCTGCACCTGGACTCCCACGACACCCCGCGGTTCCGCACGGTCACAGGCGGCGGGACCACCGGCCGGGCTGACCGTGACGGGTACGGCCGGGCGTTGCACCTGGTCGGTATGGCGATGCAGATGACGATGCCAGGGGTTCCGAGCATCTTCGCCGGTGACGAGCTCGGCCTGACCGGGACCAGCGGCGAGC
>WRCL01000231.1 GCA_009783975.1 Micrococcales bacterium | reverse complement strand
TCAGGTGGGGTGCCTGGCGAGGCGGAGGAGGAGCGTCGCAGCAGCGCTGCGTCCGACGACGACAACGCGGCCAGGGGCCCCGCATGGCGTCGCGAACCCGGCATTTTAGGTGCGACAGACTACCATATGGTCTTGTGCACACGCTTTCCGGCAGCCCCTTGGGTTGACCCAGGGCCCGGGGAAGGATCAGGCCGATGCGACGAACCAATAGCCCATACCGCGCCCTCCATTACCCGTCGCTGTCCATCTTGACGCTGTCATGCGGATGCGTCAAGGCGCTGAGCCACATGAACAAGAGCGGTTTGAGCTCGCCGAGTCCCGGCTGGGCACACTCGGTGTCGAACCCACGCTGCGTCACCGCTCCCGCCCATGCCGACATGCATCCGCACACCAGACGCCGATCGCGGCATGCTTGCCCCCTGGGTCGAGGTTACTGTACATTTGGTCAGGTACCTAGTGAGAGGTGGGGCGGTGATGGCCACGACGGACGGGAGGCTGGCCCGGGGCGAAGCCAGCCGGGCGGCGCTGCTCGAGGCGGCGACGCGGGTTGTGGCGTCCCACGGGGTGCAGGCGTTGACGCACCGTGCGGTTGCCGCTGAGGCTGGGGTGTCGCACGCGCGGGTGGTGTACCACTACGCGTCGGCTGCGCAGCTGCGGCAGGCGACCTTGGCGGCGGCGGGGAACCGGATCGTCGAGCGGCTCGGGGGGTTAATGCACCCGGCCGAGGCACCGGGCGCCACGGAGCCGGCGTTCGTGCCGCAGGTCGCAGCGCAGCTGGCGGTCCATATGGTCACCGACCTGCGCGACGAGGCGACGACGCTGTATACGCTCATGGCCGAGGCGACGCGCGACGACGACCTGCGCACTGCTGTCCGGGCGATCAGCAGCCAGACCGCGGACCTGATGGAACCGCTGTCAGGCAGCCGCGAGCTGGCGGCCATGGCGGCCGGTGCGCTGCTCGGCACCATCCTTGTCGCGATGGCCGAGGGCCTGGACACCGACCCTGGTGCGGTCCACGCCCGGGCGACGGCGCTTGTGCAGTTCTTCGACCCGCACGGTCAGCGAGGCGCCCCAGCAGCCACGGAAGGTGGACGTTGATGTTCAAAGGACTTGCAGCCATCGCCGGGGTGTTCGGGCTCACCTGCCTGTTCTGGGCACTGAGCAGCCCAGCAGAGACAGTCGCCACCTCCGGCGAGGTGTCTCAGCTGCTCGGAGGTCTGGCTCTGACGGCTTTTGCGATGCTGTTCACCATCGCGACCCGCGCTGGTGTGCTCGACGGGCTCTTTGGGGGGCTCGACAAGGCCTACGTCGTGCACAAGTGGCTCGGGGTCGTGGCGATCGGCCTGGTCCTGGTCCACTTTGTCACCCATGGCGGAGCCGGTCACGACGCGACCGGCCCTGGTTCGCGGCGCCAGCGCGGCGACGGCCCGCTCGGTGGTGACGGGGCACAGCTCGCCGACGGGCAGCTGGGCGACGGGCCAGACCGGTGGGGTGTGGCCGCGATGGTCGCGTTCGTCGTTCTCGTCGCCGTGGCCTTGTTCGCCAAGAAGCTGAGCCACGAGACCTGGAAGGTCGTCCACAAGCTCATGGCCGTCGCGTACGGTGTCGGGCTGGTCCACTACTACGGCGCCTCACAGTACCGACCCTGGGGGACGAGCCCCTACAGCCTGTGGCTCAACCTGGTGAACCTGCTGGGTGTGGCCGCAGCGCTGTACGCCGTGCTGGTGTACGAACACGTCGCCTTCCGGCACGAATACCAGGTCACCGGCCTGCGCCAGGTCGGGATGAACAACCTGGAGGTCACCGCGTCGCCGACGGGCCGGGCCCTGGTGTGGCGGCCGGGCCAGTTCACCTTCGTGAAGTTCCCACGCCTGGGGTTCGGCTCGCACCCGTTCACCATCGCCACGGCGCCCGACGCCACCACGATCCAGCTCGCCATCAGGGCCTTGGGCGACCACACAGCGAACCTGCCTGGGACGCTGAAGGTCGGCGACCGCCTGGTCACCAGCGCGGCGCACGGGCGGTTCGACCACACCACCGGCCTGCCCCGCCAGGTCTGGGTCGCAGGCGGGATCGGTATCACCCCGTTCCGCAGCTTCATCCAGTCCGGGGTGCCTCCGCAGTACTGCGTCGACCTGTTCTACAGCTTCAACGCCGGGCACGGCGCCTACCTCGACGAGCTGGCGACGACGGACAACGTGCGCGTCCACCTGGTCAACACCACCGAGGCAGGTCTTCTCACCGCCGAGCAGATCGCCCAGACCATCGCACCAGCCGGACCGGTGGACGTCTACTTCTGCGGTCCCCGACCCATGCGTGACGCTCTGGCGCACAGCCTTGGTGCCAGCGCGGTCCACGTCCACCGGTTCCACGTCGAAGAGTTCAGGTTCGGCCGCTGACCTCAGGCCGAGTGGGAACGGACGGTCGAGGCGTCGGCGGCGACCGTCGCGTGCCAGCGCGCGAGCAGACCGTGGGGGACTTCTTCGGTGGTCAGCGCGAAAGTGCGGTGGTCAGCCCAGTGGCCTTGGATGTGCAGGTAACGTTCGCGCACACCTTCGTCGCGCAGGCCGAGCTTGGCGACCACACGCAACGAACGTTCGTTCTCGGGGCGGATGTTCACCTCGATGCGGTGCAGGCGGAGGGCACCGAAACAGTGGTCGGCGGCCAGGGCCACAGCGGTGGGGATGATCCCGCGGCCGGCGACGTGCTGGGACACCCAGTAGCCCAGGGACGCCGAGCACAACGACCCGTAGGTGATCGACGAGACCGTGAGCTGGCCGACGAGCGCACCTTGGTAGGTCACGGCGAACGGCAGCGACTGGCCCGAGCGGGCCTGGGCGTTGAGCGAACGCACGTACTGCCAGAACGTGGGTGTCACACCGGTGGGCGGCAGCGGGCTCGTCGCGTCCCACGGTTCGAGCCACGCGGCGTTGCGCGAGCGCAGGTCCAACCATGCGGCCTGGTCACGGCGGCGCAACGGCCGCAGCCCCACGTCACCGTCGGCGAGACGGACCGGCCACGTCCGTACGCTCATCCCAGCACCAGGCACTGCAGCAGCCGGTCGGCGACGACGTCCTGGTCAGCCTCGGGAACCACGACGAGCACGTCGGCGCGTGCCACGTCAGCCAGGGCGGGACGGTCTGGGTCTCCGAGCACTGTCGCAGCGTAGCCGGTCTCAGGGTCCCCGACGACGGTCGCGGGGACGAACTGGCGCAGCCCAGCAGGTGAAGACCAGCCGGCCGACACCCTCGCCGCGACCGACGAACGGTAGATCTCCCCCTGGCCGGCCATCGTGCGCAACGCCGGGCGCACGAGCACCTCGAAGACGACGAGGGCCGCGACCGGGTCGCCCGGCAGCGCGAGCACCGGCACGTGCCGCCCGGTGCCGTGCAACATCCCCAGCCCGAACCGTCCACCAGGTGCCATCGCGACCCGGTCGATCCGCACGTCGCCGAGCAGCGGCAGGACGTCTTTGACCGTGTCGTGCGAGGCTTCGGACAGCCCTGCGGTGATGACCATGACATCGGCGCGGACAAGCTGGTCCTCGATGCTCTCGCGCAGCGCAGCACGGTCGTCGCCGACGATCGGCACCTGCACCCCCGTGGCACCGGCGTCACGTACCGCAGCCACCAGCGCGTACCGGTTCGACTCGTGGACCTGCCCAGGTGCCGCGTGCGTCCCCGGTTCGACGAGCTCGTCGCCGACGGCCACGACGACGACCCGCGGCGAGGGGTGCACGGTCAGCCGTGAGCAGCCCGCCGCCGCTGCCACCCCAAGCTGGCGCGCCCCCAACCGCGTCCCGGCCGGCAGGACGACGGTACCTGCCGCCACGTGGTGCCCGGCGGGCCGCACATGCTGCCCGGCGGTCACCTCCCGCGGGATGACGACCTCGACGAGCCCCCGGTCGGTCTCCTCGGCGGGCACCACCGCGTCGGCCCCTGGCGGCAACGGCGCGCCGCTGCCCACCCGCACGCACTGCCCGGCGACCAGCCGCGGCGACTCGTCCGGCCCGGGGCTGACATCGGCAACCACCGGCAAGGTCGAGCTGGTGGTCGTGGCCGAGTGCCGTCCTCTGCGCCTGCCCGGGTCGCCGGCGGCGACCAAGGCGTACCCGTCGCAGTCGGCCACCGCGACGCCCGGCACGTCACCGGGCGCCACGACGTCAGCGGCGAGCACGCACCCAGCAGCGTCGTGGAGCACGACGTCGAGCGGTTCGACCGGACCGACCAGTGCGAGCACAGCGGCCAGGTGTTCTTGCAGGGATCTCACACCGCATTGTGCCCATCAAGCCCGCAACCCCGCGAGACAATGGG
>WRCL01000230.1 GCA_009783975.1 Micrococcales bacterium | reverse complement strand
GTCAGGCTGGGCCAGACGGTCGGCGACGATACGGTCGGTGAGGTCGTCAGGCACGAGCAGACCCTTGGATGTGTACTGCACGACCTGCGTGCCCAACGGCGTGGCCTCGGCGATGTTCGCCCGGAAGATATCGCCGGTGGAGATCGTCGGGACGCCGAACCGGGCAGCCAGCCGCACCGCCTGGGTGCCTTTGCCTGCTCCGGGGGGGCCCATGAGCACCATACGCACACTCATCGCAAGAACCCTTCGTAGTGCCTCTGCTCTAGCTGGGACTGGATCTGTTTGACGGTCTCCAGGCCGACCCCGACGATGATGAGGATCGAGCTTCCACCAAAGGGGATGCCCTGGCCCACCCCCATGATGTTGAACGCGATCGTCGGGATGAGCGCGACGATCGCCAGGTACATCGACCCAGGCGTCGTGATACGGGTGATGACGTAGTCCAGGTACTCGGCGGTGGGTCGTCCAGCACGGATCCCGGGGACGAACCCGCCGTAGGACTTCATGTTGTCAGCGACCTCGTCAGGGTTGAACGTGATCGCGGTGTAGAAGAACGCGAAGAAGATGATGAGGCCGGCGTACAAGGCCAGGTGCAGGGTCGAGCTGGACTGCACGAGGTTGCGCGCCACCCACTTCACCCACCCGCTGTCGTTGTTGGCGAACTGGACGATGACCGACGGCACCTGGAGCAACGACGCGGCGAAGATGATCGGGATGACCCCGGCGATGTTGATCTTGATCGGGATGTACGTGCTCGTGCCCCCGTACATCCGCCGGCCCACCATACGTTTGGCGTACTGCACCGGGATCCGGCGCTGGGACTGCTCGACGAACACGACCATCCCGATGACGACGAAGATGATGCACAAGATGATCGCGAGCTTGGTCATCCCGTCCGAACCGCCAGCGATGGAGTACATCGCCGAGGGGAAGCCAGCAGCGATCGAGGTGAAGATGAGCAACGACATCCCGTTGCCGACCCCGTGCTCGGTGATGAGCTCGCCCAGCCACATGATCAGGCCGGTCCCAGTGGTCATCGCGATGATCATGATCAGCACGGTCACCGGCGAGCCGTCGGACATGATCTCGTGGCCACGGTCACAGGTGGAGAAGAAGTTCCCCGAACGGACCGTGACGATGATGCTCGTCGACTGCAGCACCGCCAGACCGATGGTGAGGTACCGGGTGTACTGGGTGAGCTTGGCGGTACCCGACTGCCCCTCTTTGTGCAGCGCCTCGAACCTGGGGATGACCACACGCAACAGCTGGACGATGATGCTCGCGGTGATGTAGGGCATGATGCCCAGCGCGAACACCGCGAGCTGCAGCAGCGCACCACCGGAGAACATCGAGATCGTCGTGAGCAGACCTGCTTCTTCTGCCTGGACGCAGTGCTGGACGTTGGCGTAGTTGATCCCCGGTGCCGGCAGGAACGAGCCGACCCGGAACACGACCATGATCCCGATCGTGAAGAGCAGCTTGCGCCGCAGGTCGGGCGTCCGAAACGCCCGCACGAATCCGCTGAGCACCTGTCCTCCTGTACCTCGCCTGGTGGTCGAGGCTAGCCACTACCCACGTCGGCACACTTGCCGACCTCGCGCAACCCTATCCGATGCCGAGGCGGGTCCAGCGGTGCCACCGCCGGTCCCGCCGTCGCCGTCACGTGATCAGCCGTTCGCCACAGACCCGCCGGCGGCGAGGATCTTCTCCCGCGCTGATGCCGACAGGGCGTCCACGTCCACCTCGAGCTTGACGCCAACCTCGCCGTCACCCAGGACCTTGACCGGCCAGCCTTTGCGCACAGCGCCTTTGGCGACCAGGTCGGCCACGGTGACCGCACCACCGTCGGGGTAGAGCATGGTGAGCTTGTCGAGGTTGACCACCTGGTACTCGACCCGGAACGGGTTGCGGAACCCACGCAGCTTGGGCAGCCGCATGTGCAACGGCGTCTGGCCACCTTCGAAACGTGCCGGCACCTGGTACCGGGCCTTGGTGCCCTTGGTGCCGCGGCCGGCCGTCTTGCCTTTAGAGCCTTCACCCCGTCCGACGCGGATCTTGCGCTTGTGGGCGCCAGGTGCCGGACGCAGGTGGTGCACGCGCAACGTGCCGCCGTGGCCTTGGCTGGCAACAGCCTTGGCGTCGTCGGTCTGGGCACCCTTGGCCGCCGCCTTGCTGGCAGCCTTGGCCGGAGCCTTGCTGGCAGCCTTCGCAGGAGCCTTGCTCGCACCAGCGTCCGGCGCATCGGCCTTGGCGGCACGACGGGTCGTCTTGGGCGCCTCGACGGCCGGCTCGTCGGCGTCTGCGGCCGGTGTGGCAGCGCGGGTCCGGGGGGCCTTCGCGGGAGCCGGCGGTTCGGCGGGCTCTGCTTTGTGCTTGGGGCCGGCCTTCGCTGTCGTCTGGGTCGCTGCGGCCGTGGGCGCTTCTGGCTCGGCCTGCGCCTTGGGCGCGGCCTTGGCCCGGGTCGTCTTGGGTTTGGCCTCAGCCTCACCGGCGCCGTTGGTGGCCTTGTCGTCGGCCATCATTCCACCTCCTCGACCGAGACCAGGTGCGTCACCGTTGCGATCATGCCACGGATCTCAGGACGGTCTTCTTTGATGACCGTGTGCCTGATCCGTCGCAGGCCCAAGGTGCGCAACGTCTCGCGCTGGTTCTTCTTCCCGCCGATGGCGGATCTGGTCTGGGTGACCTTGAGCTTGGCCATCACGTACCTGCCTTTGCTTCTTCGGCGGCAACTGGCGTCGCCGCCTGTGCCCGCAAGATCGCCGCGGGCACGACGTGGTCGGTCGGCAGCCCACGCCGGGCGGCGACGCGCTCAGGCTGCTCGAGCTGTTTGAGCGCGGCGACCGTCGCGTGCACGATGTTGATCGAGTTCGACGAGCCGAGCGACTTGCTCAGCACGTCGTGGACCCCGGCGCACTCGAGGACCGCGCGCACCGGACCACCGGCGATGACGCCGGTCCCCGGGGACGCGGGGCGCAAGAAGACGACGCCTGCGGCGGCTTCGCCTTGCACCGGGTGCGGGATCGAGCCTTGGATCCGCGGGACACGGAAGAAGCTCTTCTTGGCTTCTTCCACGCCTTTGGCGATCGCTGCGGGGACCTCTTTGGCCTTGCCGTACCCCACGCCGACGGTGCCGTCGCCGTCGCCGACGACGACCAGGGCGGTGAAGCTGAACCGCCGGCCACCTTTGACGACCTTGGCGACACGGTTGATCGTCACGACGCGTTCGAGGTACTGGCTCTTCTCGGCGGCGTCACCACGACGGCCGCCGCCGCCGTCACGACCTCGGCCGCCGCCACCTTCGCGACGGTCGCCACCAGAACCTGAAGTTCCCGAGCTGTTGCGAGCCGGTGCTGCCATCAGATGGTCCTCTTCTTCGTCCTAGGGGTGTTCACAGCGACAGCCCTCCTTCTCGGGCACCGTCGGCCACCGCAGCCACCCGGCCGTGGTACTTGTTGCCACCGCGGTCGAACACGACCGCCTCGATGCCTTTGGCCTTGGCGCGTTCAGCGACGATCTCGCCGATCCGCTTCGCCTTGGCGGTCTTGTCGCCGGTGAGGTCACGCAACCCGGTCTCGATCGTCGAGGCCGACGCCAGGGTGTGGCCCAGCCCGTCGTCGACGACCTGCGCGGTGATGTGGCGTGCCGAACGTGTGACAACCAGGCGCGGACGCGCCGCGGTGCCGACGATCTTCTTGCGCAGCCGCTGGTGGCGACGCTTGCGCGCGACCTGCTTGCCCTTGCCCTTGACAGAGACGGTCATCACTTGCCCGCCTTTCCGACCTTGCGGCGCACGACCTCGTCCGCGTAGCGCACACCTTTGCCTTTGTACGGTTCTGGCTTGCGGATCTTGCGGATGTTCGCAGCCACCTCGCCAACCTGCTGCTTGTCGATACCCGACACTGTGAGCTTGGTCGCCGACTCCACGGTGAAGGTGATCCCTTGCGGGGCGGTGACCGACACCGGGTGGCTGAAGCCCAGGGCGAGCTCGAGGTCCGCCCCGCGCGCGATGACGCGGTACCCGGTCCCGACGATCTCCAGCTTCTTGGCGTACCCGTCGGTGACCCCGACGACCATGTTGTTGATCAACGTGCGCGTGAGCCCGTGCAGCGAGCGCGAGACCCGCTCGTCGTCCGGGCGGGTCACGACGATCGCGCCGGCCTCGTCACGCGCGACCGCGATCGGCGACGGCACTGTGTGGGTGAGGGTCCCTCTGGGGCCCTTGACGGTCACCTGGGGACCGTCGATGGTGATGTCCACGCCCGCGGGGACCGGGACGGGGATCTTGCCGATACGTGACATCAGGCTCTCTCCTCTC
>WRCL01000229.1 GCA_009783975.1 Micrococcales bacterium | reverse complement strand
CCTCCTTGGCGTGCTCGATGGTCTTGTCCATCTTCTCTTCGGCTTCGAAGAGGATCTCGTCGATCACCGTTGCTCCTCGTGTGTGGCTGCCGGACGTCTCAGTATGGCCGGTGGCCTGCTCATGAGGAGGTCACCAACGTCCCGATCTTCTCACCCTCCAGGGCCCTGGTGACGTTGCCAGGCTGTTCGAGGCTGAACACCCGCATCGGCACGTCGTTGTCGCGGCACATCGACAAGGCGGCCGCGTCCATGACCGCCAGACCGTCGACCAGGGCGCGGGTGTAGGTCAGGTGCGCCAAGAACTGCGCGTCCGGGTCGGTGCGCGGGTCAGCGGTGTACACCCCGTCGACGCCGTTCTTGCCCATGAGGACGACGTCGCAGTGGGTCTCCAGGGCGCGTTGGACGCTGACGGTGTCGGTGGAGAAGTACGGCATCCCCGCCCCGGCGCCGAAGATCACCACACGGCCCTTCTCCAGGTGCTGGATGGCGCGCAACGGGATGTACGGTTCGGCGACCTGGCCCATGGTGATCGCGGTCTGCACACGGGTCGTCACACCCGCCTGCTCCAAGAAGTCTTGCAGGGCCAGGCAGTTCATCACGGTGCCGAGCATGCCCATGTAGTCCGCGCGGGCACGGTCCATCCCTTCGGACGACAGCTCGGCCCCGCGGAAGAAGTTGCCGCCGCCGACGACGATGGCGACCTGCACCCCGGCGCGCACCGCCACGGCGACCTCGTCGGCGATACGCCGGACGACGTCGACGGCCAGGCCGACGTCACCGCCGCCGAACGTCTCACCAGAGAGCTTGAGCAGCACCCGGTGAGGCAGTGGTGCCGACCCGGCCGTCACGGTTCAGACCCCGACGCGGTAGGAGGCCATCGCGACGACGGTGCCACCAGACTCGGCGAGCAGCTTGCCGACCGACTTGCTCGGGTCTTTGGCGAACGCCTGGTCGACGAGCACGTTCTCCTTGTAGAACGCGTTCATCCGGCCTTCGACGATCTTCGGCAGGATCTGGTCGGGTTTGCCCTCACCACGGGCCTTCTGCTCGGCGATGTGGCGCTCGTTGGCGATGACCTCGGCCGGGACCTCGTCACGGGTCACCCACAGCGGCGTCATCGCAGCGATGTGCATCGCCACGTCGTGGGCGACCACGGCACCTTTGGCGTCGGTGGCGACCAGGACGCCGACCTTCGGCGGCACACCCGGAGCGGTTTTGTGCAGGTAGCTCTCGACGTGGTCGCCGGCCACACGGGCCAGACGCCGCAGGACGAGCTTTTCGCGCAGGGCGGCCGCGACGGTGTCGACCGAGTCGGCGACGGTGCCCTCGTCGGTCGTGGCTGCGGCGAGCGCCTCGGCGTCGGGGGCACCGGAGGTCACAGCAGCGGCGAGGACCTTGTCAGCCAGCGCGATGAACGCCTGGTTCTTGGCCACGAAGTCGGTCTCGCAGTTGAGCTCGACGAGCACCCCCGCCTGGCCGGCGCCGTCGGGGCCGACATGGGCGATGACCAGACCGTCGGAGGCCGAGCGGCCTTCGCGGTTGGCCACGCCTTCCAGGCCCTTGATCCGCAACAGCTCGACCGCCTTGTCGCGGTCGCCATCAGCTTCTTCCAGGGCACGTTTGACGTTGACGATCCCAGCACCGGTTTTCTCGCGCAGGGCCTTGATGTCGTCCATCGTGTAGTTCGCCATGAGCAGTCCTTATGTCGTTCGGTCAGTTGTCGGGGGTCAGGTCGGGGGTCAGGCTGTGGCGTCGGCAGCGGCCGGCGCAGCCTCGGCAGGTGCGTCAGCCGGGACGTCAGCAGGCGCTGGTGCGTCGGGGACCGCATCGGCGGGGGCTTCGCCAGCCTCAGGAGCGTCAGCAGCGGGAGCCGGAGCCTGCGGGGCGTCGCCGGCCTCAGCCGGGGTCTCGGCCTCAGCCGGGGTCTGGGCGGCTGGTGCCGGCGGGGGTGCGTCAGCCTGGTCGCCGGCGAGCAGCTCACGTTCCCACTCGGCGAGGGGCTCAGCCTCAGCAGGGGCCTGGCCGGTGTCGCCAGCACGTGCGGCGTGGCGGCGCAGCAGGCCGTCGGCGACGGCGTCGGCCACGACCCGGGTGAGCAGCCCGACGGCACGGATCGCGTCGTCGTTGCCGGGGATCGGGTAGTCCACCTGGTCAGGGTCGCAGTTGGTGTCGAGGATCGCGATGACCGGGATACCGAGCTTGCGGGCCTCGTCGACAGCCAGGTGCTCCTTGTTGGTGTCGATGATCCACACTGCCGACGGCACCTTGTTCATGTCGCGGATCCCGCCGAGGGTTTTGGCGAGCTTGTCCTTCTCGCGCCGCAGGACGAGCAGCTCCTTCTTCGTCAGGCCCGAGGCGGCGACGTCGTCGAAGTCGATCTGCTCAAGCTCTTTGAGGCGCTGCAGACGTTTGTGGACCGTCTGGAAGTTCGTGAGCATCCCACCGAGCCAGCGCTGGTTGACATATGGCATCCCCACACGGGTCGCTTGTTCGGCGACAGCCTCTTGGGCCTGCTTCTTCGTCCCGACGAACAGGACCGTCCCACCGTGGGCGACGGTCTGGGCGACGAAGTCGTACGCCTCGTCGATGAACGACAAAGACTTGGCGAGGTCGACGATGTAGATGCCGTTGCGCTCAGTGAGGATGAAACGGCGCATCTTGGGGTTCCAGCGCCGGGTCTGGTGCCCAAAGTGGACACCGCTGGTCAGCAGCTGGCGCATGGTCACGACGGCCATGGCTCGTCCTTCCGGTGCGCACGCCAGGTGCGCACTGCTGGGCGGGCTCATGGCCCGCATCGGGTTGTCGGTGCCGGCCAGGTGACCGCCACCCCTGGCGCCCGACGCCACCGCGCCGGGCTGGGCCCGGACCACGTGCAGGGGCGACCCGACCAGTGCTGGTCGGAACGAACGCGCGAAGTCGACCGGCATACCGGTCGCGTCGGGGAGTCTACCGCATGTGCGTGGTGCCAGCCGTGCGCAGCCACCCCCGGCGAACCGTCCCCAGCCCATGGTCGTGGCGAGGTGTTCCTGGTGTGGTCCACGGCGCCAGCGGCCAGGCGCGAGGCTGGTGCCATGCGTCTTCGTGCAGCCGTTGTGCTGACCTGTTCGGTCCTCGTCAGTGCCGTCGTCGCCGGGCCCGGCGACCCTGGCCTGGCCCCCTCGGCGAGCGGGTGGGTCGCCCCGGTCGCGCCGGTCGAGGTCATCAGCCCGTTCGACCCCCCGGCGCAGGACTGGCTCGCCGGGCACCGCGGGGTGGACCTCGTCGGCGGACCAGGCACGGTCGTGGCCGCCCCGTGCGCCGGGACAGTGACGTTCACCGGGACGGTCGTCGACCGCCCGGTCATGACGATCACCTGTGCCGACGGGCTGCGTTCGTCAGTCGAACCAGTGCTCGCGACCGTCGCCGTCGGGGCCGCGGTATCGCCTGGTGACCCGGTCGGCACGGTCGTGGAGTCGCTGGCCAGCCACTGCGTGCCGCAGACCTGCCTGCACTGGGGTGTGCGGCGCGGCACGGTGTACATCGACCCGATGTCGTTGCTCGGCGGGACCGGACCGATCGTCCTGCTGCCGGGGTGACCGGGCTCAGCCCGGATCCACCGATGCGCTCAGGCCGCCTCGGCCTCGTACATCACCGCACGAAGACGTCCGACAGCGCCGTTGTGGATCTGCGAGACACGTGACTCGGTCACCCCGAGCACCCGGCCGATCTGGGCCAGGGTGCGCCGTTCGAAGTAGTACAGCACGACGACGAGGCGCTCACGTTCAGACAGCATCTCGATCGCACGGGCGAGCAGGTGCGAGGTCTCCTGGGACTCGACCTCCCCGAGGGGGTCGGCCGCGTCGTCGTCTGCGAGGCGTTCGCTCAACGGCTGGCCGGCTGAGCTGTCGGAGGTCATCACCTCGTCGAGCGCGGCGACAGAACCGGTCGCGACCTGCGCGAGCGCACCTGAGAGCTCAGCAGAGGTCAGGCCCATCCGGTCGGCGACCTCTGCCTGGGTCGGCCGGCGGGACAGCTCGGCCTCAAGCTCGGTGTACGTGCGCTCGATCGCACGCGACTTCGAACGCACCGACCGCGGGACCCAGTCCAAGGCGCGCAGCTCGTCAAGGACGGCTCCGCGGATCCGCGACGACGCGTACGACTCGAACCGCACCGCGCGGTCGGTCTCGTACTTCTCGATCGCGTCGATGAGCCCGAACGTGCCGTAGGAGACCAGGTCTGCGGACTCCACCGAGCTGGGCAGGCGCGCGGCGATCCGGCTCGCCACGGTGGTCACCAGCGGCAGGTAGTGCACGATCAGCTGTTCGCGGGCCCAGGTGGACCCCTCGACCTT
>WRCL01000228.1 GCA_009783975.1 Micrococcales bacterium | reverse complement strand
GTGCGGATCGACACGCTCACGTCGTGCAGCGCGACCCCCGACCGTGCCGCCGCCTGACCGATCCCCACCAGCGGAGACCGCAAGTTCCGTTCCACATCCGTGGCCAGCGCTTTCAACGGCGAGACGTACACCACCCGGCACCGTCGCTCCGGCTCGTCCGGTGGCGCGGTGCTCACCAGGTGGTCCACCGCCCACAAGAACGCCGCCAACGTCTTGCCCGACCCCGTCGGAGCCACCACCAGCGCATGGTGCCCGTCGGCCACCGCTTGCCACGCCCCCACCTGCGCCGCCGTCGGCCCCTCGAACGCCCCGGCGAACCACTCGCGCGTCGCCGACGAAAACCCACCCAGGGGGTCGCGCGCACCAGCCTCGTCGGTCACGAGCCCCATTGTGCCCGCGACCACCGACACCGTGCTGTTGCGTGCCTAGTAGTCTGTCGGACCTAAAACACTGGGATCGCGCCGCCATGCGGAGCGCCTGGCCGCGCGAACCCAGTGTTAGGTCCGACAGACCTCGGCCGTCTAGCCTGGTGCCCTGTGCAACTGAGGACAGGAGTTGAACATGAACAAGACGGTGGCGGCGGTGGCGGTGGGTGTGGTGCTGGCGGCTCTGGTGGGGTGCGGCTCTGATGGGGCAGGGACGGAGCAGACCGCAGGTGCGAAGACGTCTGACCCGGGCCCGACGGCCACTGTGACACCCACGACTTTCGACGACGCTGCGTCATGCCTCGTCGGGTCGTGGTCGGCTCCGTCGTCGTCTCCTGGCTTTGCCGAGATCGTGACATTCGATAGTGAGGGGCATTTCGTCTACACCAAGACGGACAAGGGCGCTTTCGGCGCCGACGACACTGTCTACATCAAGACTGAGACCATTGACGGACCCTACGAGATCTACCGTGACATGCTGAGCACGGTGGGGACCTACAACGTCTCGCTGGAGCGGGTGTCCGACGGCGCGAAGTTCGGGTCCGAGATCCTGGCGAGCTACTCGTGGGATTTTCCCTCCTGGATTTCGCACCCCGAGGTCATGACGACGACGATCACCTGCGACTGGCAGAGTCTCCTGCTGACCACCGACACTGTCGGCGGGGTTGTCGGTGCGGTCAAGACGTGGGAGGCCGTCCGCGACTAGAGAAGGTTCGCCGAGAGCGCGGACCAGTCGCGCGTCGCGACCGTCGGTGCCCGTGCGCAGGTCGTCGCCGCAGCGTGCAGCAACCCTGTGGCGCTGGCTCAGCCCTTGAGAACTTCGACGACAGAGGCGCTCGTGCCTTTGTTGTTCAGGATGCTGCCGTCGTAGGACATGGTCACCAGGAACAGCCGTCCCCAGCCTGCGTGCATCGTGGCGCTGTCAGTGCCCAGGTCGAGCGTCCACAACGCGGAGTCGTCGTCGCCGGTGGCAGAATAGCCCATCAGGCTGCCGGATTCTTCGACGTAGAACACTTGTTTTCCTGAGGGGATGCCCGTCCCGTAATACGGTCGCACATCTTTGATCGTCGTGATCTTCTTCCCATCTCTCGGGCCGATGATCGTCACAGAACGGTCCTCGCAGATGACCGCGAGCATGCCTGACGCCAGCGGCACGATGTTCTTCGCATCGGTCACCGCCGTCGACCACGCTTTCGTGCCGTCGGACTTCCGGTACCCCTCGACGGTCGCGCCATCGGTGACGACGAGGTGGTCTGGCGTCAGCGCCAGGTCGTCGTGGGGGTTGATGGGGCTGGCCCACAGGTCTGTGCCGTCTTTGGGGTTGATGCGGGTCAACGTCGATGTCGGTGCCAGCTGGTCCGAGGCGTCGGTGTCGGCACGGAACACCGTTCCGTCAGGCGCGGCGAAGTACATCACTGCGTGGGTCTCGTCGTCGACGCCAGCGTCTTGGCCGAAGCCCAGCTTGGCCCCGGTGCGGCCGTCGACCATCCCGTCAGCTGTCTGTACATACACGTGCCCGGCGTCGTCGCTGGAGATCTGGTACCGGCCGAACCCCTCGACGGCGGCGGCGCTCCACACGTCGCTGCCGATATCCGAGCTCTTCGCCACGACGATGGTGCCGGGAGCGTCCGGGTCCATGAGGGCCACGTATCCGTGGGCTCCGCCTGCCAGGGCACCGACGTCCCGGGTGCCTGTCACCTTCCCTGCCGCCGAGACGACGACGACGAGCTTGTTCCCGCTGCCTGCCACGTCTGTCACCCCGACGACGAAAGACCCGTCGCCCATCGGCAGCACAACAGGCAGGCCCACGTCGAACCCGGCCGCGTCGCACAGGTCGACCTGCCAGTCGATCGACTTGGCCTCCAGGTTCAACATCCCCAGCACCAAAGAACCATCGCTCGGCTTGGACGTGCTGGGCGGGTAGTAGTTCGCACCCCACACCAGCATGTGCCTGGCATCGACCAGCTCCAGCACCTCCGACCAGGCGAAGTCGCCGTCGAGCATGTCGGCCACGACGACCGGCGTTCCCAACGTCGGCTTCGTGAGATAGTCGGGCGCGAGCTCGGCAGCCGACGAGCTGGAGCTGCCGCTGTCGCGGCCGAGCACGAACCAGGCCCCGACGGCCACCAGCGCCACCACCCCGACACCTGCGACGGCGGCCACCACCGGCGTGCGCGACTTCTTCGCCGCGACGGGTGGTCCGGTCACGGCGCTCTGCTCGGGTCTGGGCAAGGCCGGGGCCGGTGCGCCCGGCGGCCCTGGTGGGGGCTGGATCGTCTGCAACCATTCGGCCAGGTCAGGGCGGCACCCAGGGTGTGCGAGCACCGCCGGCACCAGGCCAGGAAACGCCTGGGCGATGATCGCGAGGTCCTCAGCCGTCGTTCCAGGATCGGCCAGCGCGATACGTGCGACGTGCTCACCGTACGTCGGGTCGAACATGATCAGTGGCTCCCTTGCGTCGGGCGGACCTGCCTTGGTGCTCAGCCCCCGCCAAAGAACCCATCCCCTCCAGCGACGAGGCACAAGCAGCCCTGTGCATGCCGTGCGCGGCACACCCATGGGTCGATTGATACCTTACGCGCCACTGGTGCACATATGTCGAGCGACCTCGGCTGGCGGCGGTCCGGCTCGTCAGACGGTCCCAGCGGCGCGGACTCGCGGACGAGCCTCGCCGGTGGGTGACTGCGACGAGGTCCGTAGGATGGGTGCATGGGACCGGACCAGACCCGCAAGAAGTTGCCGATCGGCATCCAGACGTTCCGCAAGATCCGTGAGGACGGGTGTTACTACGTCGACAAGACCGGGTACGCCGCGCAGCTGGTCGCCGACGGCACGACCTACTTCTTGTCCCGGCCGCGCAGGTTCGGCAAGTCGCTGTTCCTGGACACCCTTGCTGAGATGTTCGCAGCGAACAAGCGCCTGTTCGATGGCCTGGCCTGCTATGACACCTGGGACTGGGACACGGCGTATCCGGTGGTGAGGATCGACTTTGCATCAAGCAGCACCGGTTCGTTGGCTGAGCTGGACGAGCGGATCTGTGACATCCTCGCCGCCAACGAGCGCAGGCTCGAGGTGACCACGACCGCCGCGTCCGGCTCGGGCCGGCTCGCCGAGCTGATCGTCAACGCTGAAGCCAAGCACGGACAGCCGGTCGTCCTCCTGGTCGACGAGTACGACAAACCGATCCTCGACACCATGACAGACCCTGATCTGGCCCGGGCCGTCCGAGACCGTCTGGCTGGGCTCTACGGGGTCACCAAGAGCGAAGACGCGCACATCAAGTTCGTCATGCTCACCGGGGTGTCGAAGTTCTCCAAGGTGAACCTCTTCTCCGGGATGAACAACCCCGAGGACATCACTTTGGCCGAACGCTACTCAGCGTTGTGCGGGTACACCGAAGAAGACCTCGACACCGTGTTCGCCGCCGAGATGGTCGGTCTGGACCGCGACGAGGTCCGTCACTGGTACAACGGGTACAACTGGACCGGCGAAGCCGTGTACAACCCGTACGACCTTCTCCTGTTGTTCCGCGAGCACCTGTTCGACCCCTACTGGTTCGAGACCGGGACGCCCCGCTTCTTGCTGGACACCCTCGCTCAAGAGGGCTTCTACTTGCCCCGGTTGCAGAACATCGAGGCCACCACCGCTTTGTTGTCGTCCTTCGATGTGGGCAGTGTCTCGTCGACCGCGCTGTTGTTCCAGACCGGGTACCTGACCATCGCGAGCACCCATCACACCCCGCAAGGCAAGCGGTACACGCTGCGGTTCCCCAACCACGAGGTCCGTATGGCCCTTACCGGAGCGCTGCTGGCCGCGTGCTCACCAGACCGTGACATGGTCAGCGAGCGGACCAGCCGCCTGCCGGCTTTGCTAGCCGCGGGCGACTTCCCCGGGATCGAACAGTTGTTCAAGCAGCACTTCGCGAAGAT
>WRCL01000227.1 GCA_009783975.1 Micrococcales bacterium | reverse complement strand
GTGCAGGTCACCTGCGCCCCCTGCCGTCTCACACTGCGCCAGGTCCAGGTGTGTGGGACCTGGCGCTGGTGTGTTCTGGGACGCTGGCCTGGTGGGCGCAGGCGCACCGTGGGTGCACCGTCCAGTCGCGGGCGCGGGGGACAGGGTCGGGCAAGGTGATCTCCCACGTCGTGGCCACTGGGCGCAGGTCCCCGTCGAGGTGGGCGAGCACCAAGGCGGCGCCCAGGTGCCCGGCCAGGCCCGCGACGACACCGACCTCGCCAGGACCAGCACCGCCGTCGTGGGACACCTTGGCGACCAGATCGTCCCAGTGCGGGTCGTCGTCGGCGCGGTGCAGGTCCAGGCAGCACAGGCACGGTCCGCCAGGACCTGCGACAAGCGGTCCGACGCACGTCCCGGCCTCGCCGACGACGACCGACAGGTGCGGTACCCGGTGGCTCACCAGCGTCGACGCGCGTACCGGGTCAGCAGTGTGGGAGTCGACGAGGACGACGAGGTCGACCATGCCCGGCCGGGTCGTCGTCACCGTCGGGACCGCGTCGTGCAAGATGCCGGCGGCGACGCCGGCACGGCAGGCCCCGACGTCAGACCACCGGTACCCGCCTGGTCCCAGGTCGACCGAGCGCACCAGGCGGTCGTCGTCGACGACGACCGTCCCCACACCCGCGGCAGCCAGGGCGACGGCGGCCGACAGACCAGCTGGTCCCAGCCCCAGCACAGCCACGGCGCGGTGCCGGCGGGCCTCGACCCGCTCGCCGGCCTGCCGGTGCGGGTCGAGCAGTCCCCACGCTTGTGCGTCGGGTTCGCCGACGGCCAGCGGGGTGCGCGGGCCGCGGTCGTGGACCAGCCCCGCGGTGAGCAGGTCCTCACACAGGGCCGACCACCGCGACGGCGAGGTGCCACGTGGTGGTGCCGCCGGGATCACCGCCCCGCGTTCGGCGGCGCACAGTGCTGCTGTCTCAGGTGGGGTCAGCCCACCGACGCGGACCGCCCAGCGTGGGTCGACCCCGATCTGGACGTCCCCGCCTGGTAGCGGCAGCACCCGTAGACCTGTGTGCAAGCGCATTGGCCCCCTCCGTGCATATGTGGTGTGCCCACAGCCTGCCAGATGTCGCCGCCACCGTGCAGCGGGTTGTCCACAGGCAGCCGGTTGTCCACAGGCGCGAGCGCTCAGTCCTTGGGCAAGAAACGCGTGAGCTTGGTGCTGCACTGCGGGCAGGTCGCCTTCGCGGACTTGCGCCCGGCGTCTGACAGCACGACGTCACCAGTCGCCTGGACCTTGTCTTTGCACTTCACGCAGTAGAACTCGCCGGAGTACGTCTCGGCCATGGTGTTGCCCTTTCGCCCGTCGGGTGGTGCGCCGTTGTGACGGCCGCGCTTCTCAAGCGTACGTCGTCAGGGGTAACGCGGTGAACCAGCCTAGACGCAGAGTTGTTCTGACATTGTGTCAGGTCGTTGGTGGCAGGTCGGACGGACCATCAGATCCGAGGATGTCCGCCAGGGCCTGGTCAAGGTCGTCGGTGCCCTGGGTCGCGGCCCGGCGACGGTCAGGATACCCGTCGGGGTCGTCCAGGTCGTCAGGCCCTGGGATGAGGTCGGGGTGGTGCCACACCGCGTCGCGGTCGGCCACGCACGAGTCAGCGGCGACAGCCGCCCACAACCGTGCCGCGTCGCGCAGCCGGCGCGGGCGCAGCTGCAGCCCGACGAGCGTGGCGAACGTGTGCTCAGCCGGGCCACCAGCTGCCCGCCGGCGCCGCATCATCTCGCGCAACGCGACCGCATCAGGCAGGTTGGCGGCGACGGCGGCAGCGCTCACCTCGTCAACCCACCCTTCGACGAGGGCCAGCGCTGTCTCCAGGCGGACGAGGGCTGCGTCTTGCGCAGGGGTGGTCCGCGGTTCGAACAGGCCCTCGGTCACCGCGGCCCGCAACGACGCCGGGTCAGCCGGGTCGATCTGGCGCATGACCTCGTCCAGGTGCGTCGGGTCGATCGTGATCCCCCGGGCATAGGCGTCCACAGCCGAGGTCAGCCAGCCGCGCAGCCACGGGGCGCCGGCGAACAACCGGGCCGCTGCGGCCTCACGGACCGCGAGGAACAGCCGCGCCTCTTCGACCGGGGTCTCCAGCCCCTCGGCGAACGCCTCGACGTTCGTGGGGACCATCGCCACCGCCGGTGGGTCGACGAGGGGGACACCCAGGTCGGTGGTGCCGAACACGTCGCGGGCCAGCGTCCCGGCTGCCTGGCCGATCTGCAGCCCGAACAGCACCTGGCCGACCTGCGAGGCCATCGACGCGACGATCTGGCGCAACGACTCGTCGGTCGTGTCGGCCAACCGCGTGCCGAGCGCGTCAGTCAGGGCGCAGGCGATCGGCTCGGTCAGGGACCGCCACGCCGGCAACGTCGCCTCGACCCACTCGGCGCGGCTCCACGCCACGCGGCGCCCAGGGGCCGGGTCGAACCCGGTCACCTGGTCCAACCACAGGTCTGCGGTGGTCAGCGCGTCGACCGTACGTCTGGTCGCGGCCCGGCCCGGGGTGGGGTCACCGCCGTCAGCGGCGGTCTGGCGGGCCAGGTCGTGCACCGCCGACCAGCTGACCGGAGCGTCGTCTGCGCCGGCGAGGAACGGCTGGACCTGGCGCATCGCAGCGCGGATCGCCTCGGGCCCCCCAGGCAGGTCCGCGGCGGCACCCAGGTCGATCCCAGCCTCACGCACGAGCCGGATGGCTTCGTCGGCGTTGGGGCCCAGCAGCATCCGCAACAGGTCTTCCCAGGCGGGAGGTCCGCTGGGCGGTTCGTGGCTCATCTCGCTCCTCGCTGCGCGCGCTGTCGCTCAGCCCAGCGCAGGACGTCGTGCGTCCGGCTCGTCCGGGTCACCAGACCCACCGTAGCCCGCTGCGCACCAGGCCGTGTCGCGAAAGTCCGTGCGCAAGCGAGGCGCGTCCGGGGCGTGCGCTCGCAAGGCGGAGGACGACAGTCGCAGCAGCGCTGCGGGGCGAGGATCGACAACGCCGCGAGCGTGCGTGCCGGACGCGCCGCAGCGCGCAGGGACTTTCGCAACACGGCCTAGGTTAGCCGCACCCGGACACCGCCGTCGGCAGCCGGTGCGACGGCCGGTACGATGCCCTGGTGCGTGAAGAACCCGACCTACCAGCCGACGACGTCATGTCGGAGCCAGATGACGACGCTGCACCAGTGAGCATGCGGGCAGTGACCCTCACCGTGGGCATGCTCGCCACGGCGGTCCTCATGGCGGCGCTGTCGTTGCTGCCGGCTCCGTACCAGGTCCTCACACCTGGTCCGACTGTTGACGTGCTCGGCGACCAGCTCGACGGTGAACCGCTCATCGTCGTCGCCGGTGCCCAGACATACCCGGCCACCGGTGAGCTGCGCCTGACGACGGTGTCAGCCTGGGGCGGGCCAGGGGTCAAAGCCTTCCCGCTGGCGGTGCTGCGTGGGTGGGCCTCGCCGTGGTCGCAGGTCTCGCTCATCGTCGACGAACCAGAGGTGACCCGGGCCCAGGTCGACCATGCTCACCAGGTGCAGATGGTCAGCTCGCAGGAGGCCGCGACAGTCGCAGCGCTCACCGAGCTGGGGTATGAGATCCCCACGACGCTCACGGTCCACTCGGTGCTTGCCGGGTCGGGGTCGCAAGGGGTCCTCGACGCAGGTGATGTCGTGCTCGGGCTCGACGGGGTGCCGACCGCCGACTTCGCCGCGCTCACCCAGATCCTCACCGCGACCGAACCGGGGACGACGGTCACCGTCGACGTGCTGCGCGGCCGCGACGAGCTCCACCTGCCTGTGGTGACCAGCCAAGGTGAGGGCAGGGCGCTGCTGGGGATCAACATCGACCGGCAGTTCGAGCTGCCGATCGAGGTGACGATCACCATCGACAACATCGGCGGTCCGTCCGCGGGCACGATGTTCGCCCTGGGGATCATCGACCTGCTCACCGTCGAGGACGAGGCTGCCGGTGCGCATATCGCCGGGACCGGCACGATCGACGACACCGGCGAGGTCGGTCCGATCGGCGGGATCCGGCAGAAGATGGCCGGAGCCCGGCGCGACGGTGCCGACTGGTTCCTCGCGCCGACGACCAACTGCTCCGAGGTCGTCGGGCACGTCCCGTCCGGTCTGCACGTCGTGGCGGTGAGCACGTTGCACGAGGCACGCGAGGCCGTCGTCGCGATCGGCTCAGGCAAAGGCGGCACGCTGCCGACCTGCCGGCGCTGACACCTCGCGCTCGTACGGGGGTTTTCCAGACGCGCCCGCGAGCACCACGGCCAGGTCCCCGACGCCCCGGGCGCGGCGTTGGGCTTCGGGCCCCGCGTGTGGGAACCTGTGGGCGCGACCTGCGATCGGTCACACGCCCGGCTTGCCCGCCAGACCT
>WRCL01000226.1 GCA_009783975.1 Micrococcales bacterium | reverse complement strand
AGCCCAGACTCGACGACGGCGTACGTCGCGAACTTCGGCAGCTCCGATATCGCTGTGGTGACCATCGCCACAGGTGAGGTCCAGTGGATCAAAGACGTCGGGCGCGCCACGCGTCACGTGAACATCAGCCCCGACGGGCAGTTCTTGTACGTCACGTGCAACAGCTCAGGCTATGTGGCGAAGATCGACCTGGACCACGCCGACGGGCCCAAGGTCGTCGCGACGGTCCGCACCGGGACGCAGCCGCGCTCGTCAGCGTTGGCCAGTGACGGGCTGCACCTGTACGTCGTCAACTACGAGTCGAACACGATGAGCGTCATCGACACCACGACGATGACGGTGACGCAGAACCTGCCGACCGGCCACCACCCGATCGGGATCACCTACGACCCGCAGACCGCGAACGTGTGGCTGGCGAACTACTCAGGCACGATCGTCGTGTACGAACCGGCCCCCTGATCAGTGACGGCGGCGGCGCAGCGCGGCGACCGCGACAGCACCGAGGGCGATCGGTGCCGCGACGGCGAGCCAGGTGTTGAGCTTGGGGGCCCAGCCACGCGGGTCGAACGGGCCTGGGAGCACCGCTGTGGGGGTGATCGCAAGGACCGGGCAGCGTGCGGCGAGCTCGTCGAGGCTCGTGTCGTCATCGATGCTCTGCTCACCAAGGATGAGCGAGGGCATCGGCATCGACTCGAGCAGGGCGCGCAGGGCTGTGCGGCGCCGGGCCGGGTCGGTCACCGGGGAGGCAGACCCGCGCAGACGGGTCCCGGGCAGGACGACCTCGACACGGGGGTCGGCCAGGGCGTTGCGGAACCACTCAGCCTTGGGACCCGAACCTGACATGACCACGACCGCCCCGCCGACGACGGCATAGCCCAGCGGTGTGCGTTTGAGGTCCCCAGTGGTCCGGTCGATCGTCGTCAGCAGCAACAACGACCCGGTGATGTCGGTGACGACGAGGCTGCCGAACCCAGCACCGAGCATCGGCACGGCCAGGCGCCGGCTGAACGTGTAGAACGCACGGCGCTGGAGCCGGTCCAGCGGTGCGGGACGTGCAGGGGCATCGGCGTGGGTGGTCACAAGGGACATCATCGCACTGCCGGGCCCCGTCGTGGTGAACCCTCGGCAATCTTCGCACGAGTGGAGGCGCCGAGTAGGTGATATCAACTCAAACCAGCATCAACTACCATACAAGTGCCAGTACCCTCAGGCAGGTCTGACGTACGGCGGCCCAGACGGTCGCCGGACGGACTGCGGTGCCCTGGCACCGTGTTCTGGCGTCCCAGGGAGGATGAGGTTGGCCCGCAGAGTCGCCGGTCGTGCGCCCGTGATCGCGGGGTACACCTACATCCGTCCACTGGGGACGGGCGGTTTCGCTGACGTGTTCTGCTACGAGCAGAACATGCCCCGCCGGGTCGTGGCTGTGAAGGTGCTCGCTGGCGAGCTCATGGACGACGCCTCGCGCAGGTCGTTCAACGCCGAGGCCGACGTCCTCGCGCGGCTGTCAGCCCACCCGTCGGTCGTGACGATCCACGACGCGTCGATCTCTGCCGACGGCCGGCCGTACCTGGTCATGGAGTACTGCCCCGACACCTTGGGCGCGATGGCCAAACGTGCACCGCTGCCGCTGCCTGACGTTCTCGACGCTGGTGTGCGCGTCGCGTGCGCGCTGGAGATGGCCCACCGCTCAGGGGTCCTGCACCGCGACATCAAACCGTCGAACATCTTGCTCACGACGCTGGGCACACCGGTGCTCGCCGACTTTGGGATCGCTGCGGCGGTCGGGGTCGGACGCCGCACCGAGTCCGTGGCGATGTCGGTCCCGTGGAGCTCACCTGAGGTGCTCACCGAGAAGGTCGCCGGGTCGGTCCCTGCCGAGGTGTGGAGCCTGGCCGCGACCCTGTACACGTTGCTGGCCGGCCGGGCCCCGTTCGAGCTGGGAGACAAAGGCCAGAACTCACGTGACCAGATGACCGCCCGGATCGTGCACTCACGTCCCCAGCCGATCGACCGTCCCGACGTGCCGGCCGAGATCGCCGCGATCTTGTTCCGTGCGATGACCCGCGACCCGGCCCGGCGCCAAGGTTCGATGCTCGAGCTCGCCGAAGAGCTGCGTGCCGCGCAGTACACCTGCGGCCTGATGCCCACAGGGCTCGACGTGCCGTCGGCGGAGTGGGCCCGTGGCGCCGCACCGGTCAACCTCGACGACGCGTCGTCGCGTGGTCCGGTGATCTCCTCGGTGCGCCCCTCAGGCCGGCGTGAGGCACGGGCGAGCCGTCTGGCTGCTGACAACGACCAGGTCGACCGTGACGGCCTGGCGATCGCCGGGCCTCGCCAGGGCTCGGGGCTGCGTTCGGCGCTCATCGGCGCTGTCGCTGGTGCGGCGGTGTTCGTCGTCCTGGCTGCGTTGTGGTGGGGGGTGCTGTGACCGGCAAGGGCGAGCAGCCGAGACGCAGGCTGCGCACAGGACCGGCTGCGGCGTTCGCCGTCACGGTGGCACTGGTCGTCGGGGCGTTCGTCGCCCAGGGGTACGACGCGCAGGACACCGAACGGGTCGAGTCGTCGGTGTGGGTCGCCCGCGACGCCGGGCAGTACGCCCGGGTGAACACCTCGCTCGGGCAGATCGACACGGTCCGCACGGTCGACGAGCCCAAGCTCGTCGTCCAGAACGGTTCGGCCGCTGCGGTCGTCGCCCAGAGCGGGCGGGTGCTGTGGCCGGTGAACCCGGCATCACCTGGCGACATGTCCGAGGGCCAGGACCAAGGCGGGTCTGTCGGCACCCCTGAGGGCACTGACGCGGTCGTCGCTGGTGGGGACTATGTGCTGTACCGGACCAACGCCGGGGCGTTGTGGCGCGCTGACCTCACCCGGCCCCAGGCCCGACCGGTGCGTCTGGAACCAGCGCCGGGGACGCAGGCGACGAGCACCTACTCGGCGACTGTGGCGGCGGTCGACGCAGACGGCCGGGTCGCGGTCTACTCGGCGGGCGAAGGTGCTGTGCGGGTGCTCGACGTCACCGGTTCGCTCACCTCTGGCCCGGTCAAGCTCACCAGGGCGCCAGAGAAAGGCGCTGACGTCTCGATGGCGATCGTCTCGGGCCGCTGGGTGCTGCTCGACGCCGGGGCCGGGCGGTTGTGGACCTCGTCGCACACCTCGCCGGTCGACCTCGACGTACGTGACGTCGCCAAGCTCCAGGTCTCTGGCGGCTCGGGTTCGAAGGTCTACGTCGCCGACGGTGCCGGTCTGCTGGAGGTCGGCGTCAGCACCGGCGACACCCGGCGTCTGTTCAGGGCGACCGGGACACCGGCGCGCCCTGTGGTCATGGGCGACGGGGCCGTCGTCGCCGCCTGGTTGTCGCCAGGTGGCGGCACGTTGTGGACCTCTGACGCAGGCGAGCGCCCGCTGGCGGTCGACCGTAACGACGTCTCGGCCCAGCGCCAGCTCAACCCCGTCATCGTGTCCAACGGCGACCGCGCCGTGGTGGAAGAGACTGGCACCGGGCTGCTGTGGACCCTCGACGGCACAGCGATCCCGCTGTCGCAGTGGTCACGGATCGACCAGCAGACCACCTCCGCCGGGGACCGCCAGGTCACCGACATCACCGAACAGCTGCCGCCGGTCGCGGTCCCTGACAGCTTTGGGGTGCGCAGCGGCACGTTCGTGCGTCTGCCGGTGCTGCTCAACGACTACGACCCGAACGCCGGTGACGTGCTCACCATCGACCCCGGCTCGGTCTCTGAGCTGTCCAACCCTGGGTTCGGCCAGCTCACCTTGGGTGACGCGAACCAGATGTTCGTCATCGAGGTCCACGCCACCTCAGGGTCGGCGTCGTTCAGCTACCGCGTCAGCGACGGCACGTTGCTGTCTGAGAACGCGGCGACCGTCACCCTCACCGTCGTGCCTGAGCCGACGAACAGCGCCCCGGTGTGGTGCGTGGAGGGCTGCACGCAGACGTGGCCCGTGGCCACGCTCGCCCCCGGTGGCACAGCCCGGGTGCGGATCCTCGACGCGTGGGTCGACCCTGAGGGTGACCCGTTCGTCCTGACCTCGGCGACCGTCGCAGACGAGGGTTCGCCGGTACGTGCGGTGGCCTCGGCTGACGGGTCGGTCACCGTGCACCACACCGACATCAACGGGGGGCCGACGTCGGGCACGGTGATGGTCACCGTCACCGACTCTCACGGCGTGCAGACCGAGCGCGAGCTTGCTGTGGTCGTCACCGCAGCGCCGACCCTCGAAGTCGAACCGGTCGTCCTCGTCACCGGGCAGGACGTCCCAGCAACTGCCGCGGTCGCCAACCACGTCAGCTCTGGGTCAGGTTCGTACCGACTGGTCAGCGCTGACGCATCGGCTGCCTCGGCCGACGGGCTGGACGTCGTGGCCAGCCCGGACAACACCGT
>WRCL01000225.1 GCA_009783975.1 Micrococcales bacterium | reverse complement strand
CGCCCGCCCGACCCGACACAGGACCCGACCCGACCGCGGACACAGAACCCAACCGGGCCGCAGACACTGGACCCAACGGACACAGGACGCAACAGCAAAGGAGGACGCAACCAGATGCCTCACACGGGGCAGGGACGACGTCAGCCGACGGCGGTCAACGCCCGGCGGGCCACAGCACGGGCGAGCTCGACCGGGATCGTGTCCGGCACGACGATCCCCTCAGCGACAGCGACCCGGTCGCTGACCTCGCGCAGGATCACCGACATCGGCACGTCCAACGCGTAGCAGATGGCCTGCAACAGCTCGGACGAGGCTTCCTTCTGCCCGCGTTCGACCTCGGACAGGTACCCCAACGAGACCCGGGCGGCCGACGACACCTCGCGCAGGGTGCGGCCCTGGTTCTGACGGGCGTCACGGAGCACGTCGCCGATCTCGCGTCGTAGCACGATCACCTGGGGCTCCCTTCTCGTCTCGTCAGGCAGGTTGGGCTGGCCGTACGACGCGCCTGGCACCGTCATGGGTCCACCGTATCGCGTATGCCCGATTCGTCCACTGGGACGCCGTGGGCTTATCACACCACGACCACCACCCGCGGGCCTGTCGATGTTCCCCACGACCGTCCACATCGGCGTCTTGGGCACGTTGCTTGAGCTTCCGGATCAGATCGTGCCCGAGCCGACGAGCTCTCGCGCCAGTGCGAGGACCTTCGTCACACTGTCTGCCCGGATCGTCTCACGGGTCCCAGCCAGAGCCAGCGCCCGCACCTCGGCGTGGCGCGGACCGGCGACGGCGACGTACACCGTGCCGACCCGCTGGCCGTCAGCAGGCGCCGGTCCGGCGACGCCTGTGGTGGCTAGGCCCACGTCGGCACCCAGCGCGGCACGTACCCCCTGGGCCATCTGCTGTGCGACCTGCGGGTCCACAGCTCCACAGGTCGCGAGCAGGTCCGCGTCGACCCCGAGCAGCGTGTGCTTGAGGTCCGTGGCGTACGACACCACCGCCCCGCGCAGCACCCGTGACGCCCCAGGCACGGCCACGAGGGCCGCGCACACAGCACCCCCGGTGAGCGACTCGGCCACGGCGAGGGTGTAGCCGCGTCCGGCCAGGGCTGTGAGCAGGTCGGCGGCCAGGTCAGTGGGCACCGCGGGCCTCAGTTTTCATCCGGGCCGCCGTGCGCAGGTAGTCGACCCCGGTAACGACGGTGACGACGAGCGCGACAGCCATCGTCGCCCACGCGAGCCAGGTGACCGGTGCTGGCAGGCGCGCCAGGGGCAGCAAGAACAGCCCGATCGCGGCGGACTGGAGCACAGTCTTGAGCTTGCCACCTGAGGAGGCAGGCAGCACGACGCGGCGCAGCAAGACGAACCGCAGCACGGTGATACCCACCTCACGGACCAAGATCACGGCTGTCACCGGCCACCACAGCTCGCCCAGGGCTGACAGCGCGACGAGCGCCGCCCCCATGAGCAGCTTGTCGGCGATCGGGTCGAGGAGCTTGCCCAGGTCGGTCACCTGGTCCCAACGCCGGGCGAGCCACCCGTCGAGCTTGTCGGTCGCCGCAGCGACGAGGAACAGCCCCACAGCCAGCAGCCGGAGCCCGAGGTTGTCGGCGCCGACGACGAGGACGACGACGAAGACCGGCACCACGACGATGCGAAACATCGTCAGCAGGTTCGGCAGAGATCCCGTCGTACGTCCGGCCACGGGGTGAAGCCTACGCAGCCGATGGTGGTTTCGTCCGCCCAGTGGTGGCGGATGAGGCCCTGAGGCGTCTACCGTCGAAGCGTGAAACCACACGGACATGTCGGACGAAATTGGCGCTGGATCGCCCTCGTCGTCACCGGGGTGGTCCTTGCCGTGAGCACGGGGCTGGGCACCTACCTGTTCACGAGCCGCGGGGCTGGACCTGCCGGTGGCGGGTCCGCGAAGGCCGTGGCGCCGACCCCCACACCGCAGCCCACACCTGAACCTGACGCACGCTTCACGATCGTCGCTGGTGGTGATGTGCTGCCGCACATCCCGGTGCTCACTTCTGCCCGCACCGCCAGCGGGTACGATTTCACCCCTTTGCTTGCCGGTGTGGACCCGTGGATCTCCGGCGCGGACCTCGCGTTGTGCAACATGGAGGTCCCGGTGGCCCCATCTGGGACGGCCCCGACCGGCTACCCGATGTTCGGCACGGTGCCAGAAGTTGTGCGTGACCTTCGCAAACAAGGGTGGAACGGGTGCTCGACGGCGTCGAACCACACTGTGGACCGGGGGCTGGCGGGGCTTGAGGCGACGATCACGACGTTCGACGCCCACGGGTTGGGCCACGTCGGCTCGGCACGGACCGCAGACGAGGCGACCCCGCAGGTGTACCGGCTGGAGCGGGCCGGGCGCACTTTCACCATCGCGCACCTGGCGATGACGTACAGCACGAACGGCCTGACCATCCCCCACCCGTGGTCGGTGAGCCTCATCGACACCGACAAGGTCATCGCGCAGGCCACCCAGGCGCGCGCCGACGGGGCTGACATGGTGCTGGTGTCGTTGCACTGCTGCGTGGAGTACATCACCGCGGCCAGCGCCCAGCAGGTCCAGGTGGCGACGAAGCTCGCCGAGTCTGGGGTGGTCGACCTGATCATCGGCCACCACGCGCACGTCCCGCAGCCGATCGAGATGCTGCCTGGCGGCCCGCACGGCGACGGGATGTGGGTGGCCTACGGGCTGGGCAACTTCGTGTCGAACCAGAGCGGAAGGTCCGCGTCGGCCCAGCTGCTCGTCGTCGAGGTCACCGCGACGGGGGCCGACCCTGGTGCCGGGCTCGAGGCGGGCCCGCCGGTGGTGACGTCGGTGGGGTACGTGCCGATCACTGTGGACCTGCGCGGGCACAAGGTGTACGCGTTGACGCAGATCCCTGGGGGTACCGCCGGGCTGTCGGCCGCCCAGGTGGCCAGCCGGCTGCGCGAGGTGGCCGACGCGGCTGGGCCGCAGGTGTCGGTCGTCACGACACCGCCCACACCCACCGGTGAGCCCCCACAGGTCGTCGTGCGCCGCGTCTCGTGAAACGCCCCGCCCGGTCTTTGTGACGGACCTGGTGCGCGCGACGTCAATCACGCTGCGAACAGGTCGCACCATCAGGTGAACCACCCGGTGGTCCTTGCCCAGCGAAGGACCGCCGAGGTAACGTCGGAGGCCAACGAGACGGACGTTTTCTGTCACCACGATTTAGGAGGAACGACATGGGACTGTTTGGCGGATCAAAACCTGGGTGGGATGCGGCAATTTCCTTCCTCACGAACACCTACAAGTGCGAGAAGGTGGACAACAACAGCTACAAGTTGTTATTCGGTCTTCCCGGTGGACGCGACCAGATCGTCATCGTCGCACGTGACGGAAATGATTCTGCAGGCGAGTGGCTCAGTTTTTCGTCCCCGATCGGCGACCTGGCCGACGTGGGCCCCAGGCTTCCCGACCTGCTCCGCGAGTGCAGCGACACGTTGTGCGGTGGGGTCGTCGCTTTCGGCGAGACTGTCGTGCTGCGGCACTCGATCCCAGTGACGAGCTTCACCCCGGACAGCTTCACGTGGGCTCTGGAGGCGATCACCGCCACCGCCGACCAGTTCGAAGAGAAGTTCACCGGCGGGAACAAGTACTGAGCACGTCTCGTCAGCCCTCGGGCAGACGAGGGGCTAGTCGTCTGCGACGGCGTCAGCCGGTTCGTCGTCGTGCGGGGTTTCTCCGCGCAGCAGGGCGAGGGTCGCTGCGAGGTCGTCGGGGCGCACGAGCACGTCGCGCGCCTTGGACCCTTCGGACGGTCCGACGATATCGCGTGACTCGAGCAGGTCCATGAGCCGGCCGGCTTTGGCGAACCCGACGCGCAGCTTGCGCTGGAGCATCGAGGTGGACCCGAACTGGGTGGTGATGACCAGCTCGGCGGCCTGCAGCAGCAGGTCCAGGTCGTCGCCGATGTCCTCGTCGACCTGTTTCTTTGTCGTCGTCGCTGCCACGTCGGGGCGGTACTGCGGTTTGCCCTGGGTCTTGACGTGAGCGACGACGGCGTGGATCTCAGACTCGGCGACCCACGCCCCCTGGGTGCGCATCGGCTTGGCCTCGCCCATGGGCAAGAACAGCGCGTCACCTTGCCCGATGAGCTTTTCGGCACCGGGCTGGTCCAGGACCACCCGCGAGTCGGTGAGCGAAGAGGTCGCGAACGCCAACCGTGAGGGCACGTTCGCCTTGATCAGGCCGGTGACCACGTCGACCGAGGGACGCTGGGTCGCCAGGACCAGGTGGATCCCCGCGGCACGCGCAAGCTGGGTGATGCGCTGGATCGACTCTTCGACCTCACGTGGGGAGACCATCATGAGGTCCGCGAGCTCGTCGACGATGACCAGCAGGTACGGGTACACGGCGATCT
>WRCL01000224.1 GCA_009783975.1 Micrococcales bacterium | reverse complement strand
GCGGTCGACACCTACCTGGAGCTGCCCCGGGGTTTCGCCGAGACCCACCACGTCCTGCCCGGCAAGACGTCGACGACGATCCTGGTCGACCAGCTCGACCTGCTCGGCACGACCCTGGAGGAGATGCTCCACGCCCTGTCCGAGCGCGACGCCACCGCCCTGGCCGCCCACGGTGCGTTCCTCGCCGAGAAGTTCGCCGACGCGGGCGGCCTGGACCTGTCCACCTCCAGCCCGCCCGCCACCCAGTCGACCGCACAGCCCTCACCACAGGCGACCGCGCAGGCAGCCAAGCCGACCACACGTCCCGCCTCGACCCCGCAGCCCGCTGCGAAACCGAAGCCCACGGCGAAGCCAACCACGCTCCCCGCATCGAGCACCGAGCCTGGGACCCCGTTGGCCCAGCCTTGACCCCCGGTGTCCTATCAAGAACCTGGCCCGTTCCCACACCGAGTTCCACCCCACCTACGCCTACGGCATCGGCCTGCCGACCGGAGAGCTCCAGTGGATCTGACCCGAGCCGACATCCTCAGCCTGGTCGACGAACCGGCTTTCTGCGTGAGCGCGGTGTGAGCGGAACCATCACCATCTATGGAGGTTCGGCTGTGGCGTTCCCCCACCGCGACCGCGGGGTGACCAGGGACGTGGACTCGGTCGTGTCACCAGAAGCGGAGATCCTGCAGGCGAGAGTGCACAAAGCAGTTGACTGCGCCCGGGGACGGCGCGAGGATGACGGACCGACCAGGACGGACCATGATGACGCTGCACAAGTACCCGCGGACGCCGCACCTGGTCGGTTCGCGCCTGCAACCTGGTGACGAGGACCTGTCGCAGGTGCCGTACGCCACGTTGGCGGGCCAGCACATCGTCGTCGAAGAGAAGCTTGACGGGGCCAACGCTGGGGTGAGCTTTGGCGATGACGCACAGCTGTTGGTGCAGAGCCGCGGGCACTACCTCGCCGGCGGAGCGCGGGAGAAGCACTTCAACCTGCTGAGGTCCTGGGCGGCTGCGCACGAGAACGCGCTGTTCGACGTGCTCGGCGACCGGTACATCATGTACGGCGAGTGGCTGTACGCCAAGCACACGGTGTTCTACGACCAGCTGCCGCACTACTTCGCCGAGTTCGACCTGTTCGACACCGAGCGTGGCGTGTTCTTGTCCACCGCTGCGCGTCGCGCGTTGCTGAGCGGTTCGCCGGTGGTCTCGGTGCCGGTGCTGTACGACGGGGTCGCACCTGCGCACCTGGACGACCTGCTCGCGCTCGTGCGCCCGTCGCTGGGCAAGTCCGCGACGTGGCGCGCGTCGTTGCACCGCACGGCAGTGCGCCAGGGGCTGGACCCTGACCTCGTCGCAGCCCAGACCGAACCGTCGGACCTGTCCGAAGGCCTGTACATCAAGGTCGAGGACGACGCGGTGACGACCGGCCGGCTCAAGTGGGTCCGTGCCGGGTTCGTCCAGACCATCGCTGACGCGACGCACTGGCTGGCCCGGCCGGTCGTGCCGAACCAGCTCGCTCCTGGCACGGACATCTACTCGCCGACCCCTGGGGGGTGGCGATGAGCGACGAGGCGACGTTGCGTGACCTGGTGCCCGCCCCTGGAACGCTCGACTGGGAAGGGTTGGTCGACGAGGTCGAGATCCTCGCGCCGCTTGCCACGACGCCCCAGCACCCGGTGTTCCACGGTGAGGGCGACGTCTTGACGCACACCCGCATGGCCTGCGAGGTCATGGTCGACCTGCCCGACTACGCCGAGGCCGACGCCGACGGCCGGTTCGTGCTGTTCTACGCGACGGTGTTCCACGACCTGGGCAAAGCGGTGTGCACGACCGTCGTCGACGGCCACACCTCCAGCGCCGGGCACGGCAAGATCGGCGCGATCGACGCCCGACGGTGGTTGTGGTCAGCCGGGGTCCGCTTCGACCTGCGCGAACGGATCTGCCGGATCGTGCGCCACCACATGGAACCGTTCTACGCGGTCGCCGGGAACTTCCGGGGCGACAGCCCTGAGTATGTCGTGCGGACCTTGTCGTGGGAGCTGAGCATCCACGAGATCGCCGCTGTCGCTGAGGCCGACGCACGCGGACGCATCTGCGCCGACATGGGCGAGAGCAGCGTTGCGGTTGAGCTGTTCCGCGAGGTCGCCCGCGACGAGGGCTGCTACGACGCCCCGTACCCCTACGCCGATACCCACACCCGCCTGCAGTACTGCCGTCGTCGTGGGGCGAGCGGGCTGGACTACCCGTTCTTCGCCCCACCAGGTTCGCACGTCGTGGTGATGTCCGGCGCCCCCGCCTCGGGCAAGAACACCTGGGTCGCCAAGAACCACCCGGGGTTGCCCGTCGTGTCGCTCGACGACGCCGTCGCCGAGCTTGGCCTGACCCACGGTGGCAACACCGGCGCGGCGGCCCACCTGGTCACCGACCGCGCCCGCGAGCTGCTGCGCGCACACGAACCGTTCGTGTGGAACGCCACTCACCTGTCGAGCCGTATCCGGGCTCGGACCCTGGACCTGCTGTACGCCTACGACGCCCACGTCCAGGTCGTCTACCTCGAGAGCCCCGAGCCGACGGTCAAACGCCGCAACAACGACCGTGGCACGACGTTGTCCAACGCCAAGCTCGACCAGATGCTGCGCCGCTGGGAAGTCCCCGTCCCCGCCGAGGCCCACGAGGTCCGCTACGAGATCTCCCCGTGACGCAGGTCCGACGGAACGCTCAGGCGCGCGGACAATGGGGACGGTTCCTGCTGTCTTGCTGACTCTGCCGCACAGCGGCTGGTCAGCAAGACGGAGGAACCGTCCCCATTGTCCGCGCCGTCGGAACGCTCAGGCGAACGAGCCGCCGCACGCGCACGAGCTGGCGGCGTTGGGGTTGTCGATGGTGAAGCCTTGTTTTTCGATGGTGTCGGCGAAGTCGATGGTCGCGCCGTCGAGGTAGGGCACGGACATCTTGTCCACGACGACCTCGACACCGTCGTAGTCGCGCACCGCGTCACCGTCGAGCTGGCGCTCGTCGAAGAACAGCTGGTAGACCAGGCCGGCGCAACCACCGGGCTGCACAGCGATCCGCAGGCGCAGGTCGTCGCGGCCCTCGGCCTCGAGCAGGGCACGGACCTTCGCCTGGGCGACGTCGGTGAGCACCACCGTGTGCGCGGCGGTCTGCGGGCTCTCCTGCGTGGTCTCGCTCATTTCGCACTCCTCGTCTCGACGGTACAAGGTCCCACGGTACAAGGTCCTACCCGGTGGTGTGTCGATACGGCGGCTGTGTGGTCCACCTCGCCGGTCACGCCAGTCGAGTCGATACTTGGCCTCATGGGGACCACACGTGTGCTGCGGATCGGCATCTTCTGCTTCGACGACGTCGACGAGCTGGACCTCACCGGGCCCTACGCGGTGCTCAACGCCTGGGCCGAACGTTCGCCGTTGCGGCCGCAGGTGCGCACGTTGTCGGCGGACGGGTCGGGGGTGCGCTGCGCGCACGGCCTGCGCCTGCTGCCGGACAAAGCCGCCGACGAGGTTGACGCGTTGCACGTGCTCGTCCACCCCGGAGGCCCGGGCACCCGCGCGCTGGCCGCGAACCCTGGTCACCTGGCCTGGTTGCGCCAGGTGCGCACCCACACCCCGTTGCTCGTCGGTGTGTGCACCGGCACGCTCGTGCTCGCCGCGGCGGGGCTGCTGGCCGGGCGCCCTGCCGCGACGCACCGTGACGCGTTCGACGACCTCGTCGGGTTCGACCCGACGGTCCTGGCCGACACCGAAGCCCGGTACGTCGACGACGGCAACATCGTCACCAGCGCCGGGGTCTCGGCGAGCTTCGACATGGCGCTGCACCTGGTCGCACGCCTGGAAGACCCAGCCACGGCCCAGTCGGTGGCCTGGCACCTGCAGTACAACCACGACTACTTCCCAGGGTTCGTCGAGTGACCAGCCTGGATCCACCGGTTTTGCGCCGGCTGCGCCTCGCCTGGCCAAAATCGGTGGATCAGGCTGAGCCGAACACGCGGCTGCGGGGGCCCGGTTTCCACTACCCTGGCCAGGTGCTGTTCGGACGCGACAAAACCACCCCCACCCCACCAACACCGCAGAAGGTTGGTGGCAAGGGCCACGCGACCCCGAGCCGGAAACAGGCGCAGGCGGCCAACCGGCGCCCCCTGGTGCCCAAGGCCCGTGCCAAGGACGCGACGACGAAACAGGCCCGGGCGGCACAACGTGCCGAAGCGCGCCAGCAGCGCGACGTGGAGTACCGGGCGATGCAGACCGGCGACGAGGCGAACATGCCAGCCCAGCACCGCGGGCCTGCACGGCGGTACCTGCGTGACGTCGTGGACTGCCAACGCACGCTCGCCGAGTTCTTCTTGCCGTTGGCGCTGGCGATGCTCTTGGTCGCGATGGTCGTGTCCGGTCCGCT
>WRCL01000223.1 GCA_009783975.1 Micrococcales bacterium | reverse complement strand
ACGCCATAGCCTGCTCGGCGGCCTATCCGACGCTGGTCGGGCCCGACACCCTCCGACCGGACCATATCGCCTCACTCATGCGGAGCGACAAGGTCGGCGCGGAAACCAAGTCGTCGGTGGTGAGGCGGTTGCGCGACTTCACCAACGCGCCGAAAGACGGGTTCCAGGCCACGGCACAGTACGCCCTCTGGTCGCGTGCAGCCCTCGAACCAGCAGACATAGACCTGGTCCGAGCCGGGGGAGCGGACACCGCGAGTGTCATTGCGCTGCTCGCGCAGGGGGGAGACCAGGTGCCGACCGCAGATCTTCAGCACCAGCTCCGCGAGATCGGACGGCCGTACTCACCGGTTGCAGACCGAGGTGGGCAGCGAACGCGGTTGCCTGCCTCAGACGAGATCCGCTCGATTCTCAGGCGGCTGCAGAACGCTGACATAGTGGAGTCCTTCAGGACAACAAGAAACGGTGAGATCTCGGTGAAGACGGCACCGGGGTAGGCATCGGCCCAAGGACGGAGTGACCGGCATGTGCTTCACGTGAGCGCCGACGCTGGAGCCCCGAAGCTTCTGCGTGTCGGGACTTACCAGGTGATCGGGTCGGAGGTGCTACCCATCGCAGACCCATGGTTGTCGGTGCATAGAGACATTCCGTCACCTACCTGCCGGCTGCCGGATGCCACTTGAGCAGCACGCGTTCGTCGTCGAAATAGCGTCCGACGGTACCTCGACGGATGCGGATCTCCTCAAGCTGGGTGAGCAGGATGTCTCTTTGGGTGGACTCGTTCGTCCCGGCGGCGTTCCATCGGTGGCGCACGGTCGAGTCTCCCAGTGGTTCGTCGCCGCGTTCTGTGAGCAGGCGTTGGACGAGGTAGGGGTCCAGTCTGGTGCGGCCGATCGTCTGGCGGCACTGTGGGCAGGACAGGACGGGGCGGCCCTGGTTGGTCCCACGGCAGAGGTAGACGCCGCAGTCGTCGCAGCGTGCGACACGGGAGAGGAACGGGCTTGTCGTCATTCGTTCGCCCTTCTTGCGGGCCTGGGGAACGGTTCGAGAGTCCAGGATGCGCTGAAGCTGGGTGAACTCGTCGGGGTGATGACGGCGAGCGATTCGTCGACCACGGGGAGCCCGGTCTCGTCGCGGAGCACGGCGAACGGGTCGACGCGGGTTCCTGTCCGGCCGCGGCCTGGGTTGTGCGGCCTCATGCCTGCGAGGACGGGGTTGCGCAGCAGGCCGTCAACTGTCTGGCGGTTCCACGCGGAGGTGCCGGTCTTGCGTCGCCGGTGCTGCCGAAGAGGCCGGGGCCGTTGGTGGGGAAGGTGGTACCGGCGGCGGCGGCGAGGTTCTGGTAGGCGGCTTGGAGCTTGCGGTCGGGGATGTGGTCGACGGCGAACGACGTGCTGCCGTCGGGGGACACGACGGGACGGGTGGTCTGCTTGTCGCGGCCTCGAGGGGCGCCCAATGGCAGCCCGGCGGCGACGACCGTGTCAGCCAGGGTGGTCAGCTGGGCGAGGTCCTGGTCGATCTGGGTCATGATGCGGAGGCGGTGCGGGTCAGGTCGGTGTCGGAGACCTCGGTGGCGAGGATGGCACGACGACGCTTGACGCGTTCGATCACCTCGTTGACGTTGACGCGGTCGGTGACCATGCGGCCTGCGCTCGATGGCTCGGTGCCGAGGTGGAACAGGGCGTCGCTGTCGCCGGTGCGGGCGTCGTCGGGGTAGATGTGCAGCTCGCAGAGCTGGTCGAGGTCGGTGAGGCCGAGCAGGGAGTTGCCGTGGAGAACCTCGTTGATATCGACGAGTCGCATGCGCAGATGCGGGCTGACCTGCGCGTCATGCACACCTGACACTCAGGTGCACGGGTGAGGCTGAGTTCGGGGAACAGGACCAGTATTGCGCTCGCGGCTGGCAGACCCGCCGCCCCGACCGTCGCTCGCCCCTCACCCCGCGGACGTATCAGTTTGCATGATGGTGTATGTTCATGCGTGTGAGTGTTCCTGCGGCGCCGGTGACCAAGGCGGCGCGCCACGGGCGGATCGTGGCGTTGCTGGCCAGCACTGCTGTGCACTCGCAGAACGAGCTGGCTGAGCTGCTCGCTGGGCAGGAGGTCGTGGTCACCCAGGCGACGTTGTCGCGGGACCTGGTTGAGCTGCGGGCGCGCAAGGTGCGCACCAGTGACGGCACCATGGTGTACATGGTTCCTGACGAGGGGGAGCGGCCTGACCCGGTCGCCGGTGACCCGGGGCTGTCGACGGCCAGGCTCGCGCGGCTGTGCAACGAGCTGCTCGTCACCGCCGAGGCGTCTGGGCCGCTGGTCGTGCTGCGCACACCCCCTGGGGCCGCGCAGTTCCTGGCGTCGGCGATCGACCGGTCGGTCGTGCCAGGGGTGCTGGGGACTGTCGCCGGGGACGACACCGTCATCGTCGTCGCACGTGAACCTGATGACGCAGCCCCGGGGGCTGGGGCTGGGCTCGCCGCACACTTCGTCGCCCTGGCCGGCGACGCCTGACCCACCAACGAAGAAAGAAGCACTGTTATGACCGAACGTGTCGTCCTGGCCTACTCCGGCGGGCTGGACACCTCTGTGGGGATCGGGTGGATCGCCGACGCGACCGGCGCTGAGGTCGTCGCTGTCGCGGTCGACGTGGGCCAAGGCGGCGAAGACCTCGAGGTGATCCGCCAGCGTGCGCTGGACTGCGGGGCGGTCGAGGCGTACATCGCTGACGCCAAGGACGAGTTCGCCACCGAGTACTGCATGCCGGCGCTGGCCGCGAACGCCTTGTACATGGGCAGCTACCCGCTGGTCTCGGCACTGTCGCGGCCGCTGATCGTCAAGCACCTGGTACGTGCGGCGCGGCAGTTCGGCGCGACCACCGTCGCGCACGGGTGCACCGGCAAAGGCAACGACCAGGTGCGTTTTGAGGTGTCGATCACCTCGCTGGGCCCGGACCTGCAGTGCTTGGCACCGGTCCGCGACCTCGCTCTGACCAGGGACAAAGCCATCGAGTACGCCATGACGCACGACCTGCCGATCGACGCGACCAAAGCCAACCCGTTCTCCATCGACCAGAACGTGTGGGGCCGCGCGGTGGAGACCGGGTTCCTCGAAGACATCTGGAACGGCCCCACCAAAGACGTCTACACCTACACCGACTCCCCAGAGTTCCCCCCGGTCGCCGACGAGCTGGTCATCACCTTCGACACAGGTGTCCCGGTGGCCATCGACGGGGTTGCGCTCACCCCGCTGCAGGCGGTCCAGGAGATGAACCGTCGCGCCGGGGCCCAGGGTGTGGGACGGATCGACATCGTCGAAGACCGCCTCGTCGGCATCAAGTCCCGCGAGGTGTACGAAGCCCCCGGCGCGGTCGCGCTCATCGCCGCCCACCAAGAGCTGGAGAACGTCACCGTCGAACGTGAGCAGGCCCGGTACAAGAGGCTCGTCGAGCACCGCTGGACCGAGCTGGTCTACGACGGTCAGTGGTTCTCCCCGCTCAAACGCTCCCTGGACGCGTTCATCAACGACACCCAGCGCTACGTCAGCGGTGATATCCGCCTCGAGCTGCACGGGGGACGGGCCACCGTCACCGGACGCCGTTCAGACACCGGCCTGTACGACTTCTTCCTCGCCACCTACGACACTGGCGACACTTTCGACCAGTCCGCCGCGCGCGGGTTCATCGAGATCTACGGCCTGCCCGCCAAGCTCGCCGCGGCGCGCGACGTGAAGTTCGGCAACGCCCCCGAGCTGGGCACCCAAGGCGGTATCAGTGTCTGAGAAAGACGCCCCCCAGGACGCACCGCTGGCGTTGTGGGGCGGCCGGTTCGCTGCTGGTCCCGCGGCGGCGTTGGCCGACCTGTCCCGTTCGACGCACTTCGACTGGCGCCTGGCCGACGACGACCTTGCCGGGTCGATCGCCCACACCCACGTCCTGCACGCCGCGGGCCTGCTCACCGAGACAGAGACCACGGCGATGGTCCACGCCCTGGACTGGTTGCGCGCTGACGTCGCCGCGGGCGTGTTCGTCCCGGATGCTGACGACGAGGACGTCCACACCGCCTTGGAACGCGGCCTGCTCGAACGTGCCGGTGCGAGCCTCGGGGGCAAGCTGCGCGCCGGACGCTCCCGCAACGACCAGGTCGCCACCTTGGTGCGCATGTACCTGCGACGGTCGGCGCGGACGCTGTCCGGGCTGGTCCTGGACGTGGTTGACGCCCTCGTCGCACAGGCCGACGCCGCCGGGACCGCGCCCATGCCAGGGCGCACCCATATGCAGCACGCCCAGCCGGTGCTGCTGGCCCACCACCTGCTCGCCCATGTGTGGCCGTTGCTGCGCGACGTGCAGCGCTGGCGCGACTGGGACGTGCGGGCAGCCCGGTCCCCGTACGGGTCCGGCGCCCTGGCCGGCTCGTCGT
>WRCL01000222.1 GCA_009783975.1 Micrococcales bacterium | reverse complement strand
GTCCTTGGCTGTCCTGTCGCCCACTCGCTGTCGCCGGTGCTGCACCAGGCGGCGTACACCGCGCTCGGGCTGGACGGGTGGACCTACGAACGGCACGAGGTCGACGAGGCGGGTCTGGCTGGTTTCCTCGCCGCGCTGGACCGTAGCTGGGTGGGCCTGTCGTTGACGATGCCGCTCAAACGTGCCGCCCTCGCGCTGGCTGACCACGCCGAACCCACAGCCCGCGTGGTCGGCGCGGCGAACACCTTGCTGCTGGGCCCGGCGGGGTGCACCGCGGCGAACACCGACGTCCACGGGATCGTCGCGGCGTTCGCCGAGACCGGTGTCACGTCCGCGACGACGGGGGCGGTCCTTGGTGGTGGGGCCACATCGGCATCGGCCCTGGCGGCGTTGCGTGGGCTCGGGGTCCGCGCACCGGTGGTCGTCGTGCGGTCCCCGGCCCGCGCCGGGTACCTCATGCCGCTGGGACGCCATATGGGTCTGGACGTCATGGTGCGTGCGTGGCCGGTCGCTGCGGCAGTGGTCGCCACCTGTGACGTGGTCGTGTCCACCGTGCCTGGGGGGACCGCGCAGCTGGAGCGCACGCTCGACCAGGTCGCCGGCACGCTGCTCGACGTGCGCTACGACCACGGGGCGTCGCTGGCCGCTGCGTGGCGGGCGGCCGGGGGCGCCGCCGTCGGCGGCGGACGGATGCTCGTGCACCAGGCAGCCGAGCAGGTGCGCCTGATGACCGGGCGCGTGGCCCCGCTGGACGCGATGGACGAGGCGCTGGCATGTGCGCTGGCGTCGCCCATGCGCTGACCGGCGGGCAGACCTCTCACATTCGCCACACGTTGCCGATGGGCCCTGGGGACGTTTGTCGTGCGCGACGTGGGAGGCGGTAGGTGAAACAGCTAGCAGAAGTGCTGCTCGACGAGGGTCTGGTCACGCAGGACGAGCTGAGGACGGCTGCCGGTGACCAGCGCGGACTGCCCCTGGGCCGCACACTGGTCGAGCTGGGGATCCTCAGCGAGGACCAGCTCGTCCGGGCCTTGGCCGCCCAGGTCGGGATGACGTTCTGCGACCTGGACGACTACCCGGTGGACCGCACAGCGGTGACAACCTTGCCGGCGGCCCTGTGCCGGCGTTACACGGTGCTGCCTGTGGGGTTCGCCGACGGGTACCTGCTGCTGGCGACGTCGGACCCCAGCAACGTCGTCGCGGTCGACGACGCCCGCGCAGCCTCGGGCTACTCGGTGCGTCCGGTCATCGCCACGTACGACAACCTCCTGCGGGCGATCGACCGGTACTGCCGGGCCGACGGGGAGATGGACGACCTCACCTCGGCCTTCGAGAACGAAGGCCCGACCCTTACCGACCTGTCGGCTCAGGTGAGCGAGGTCGGCGACGACGACGCGCCGATCGTGAAGTTCGTCAACCTGCTCGTCACCCAGGCGATCACCGACCGGGCGTCCGATATCCACATCGAACCGTCCGAAGCTGGGCTCGGGGTGCGGTACCGCATCGACGGGGTGCTGCACGAGGTGCACAACTCACCCAAGCACATGCAGAACGCCGTGATATCACGGGTGAAGATCTTGTCCGACATCGATATCGCCGAGCGGCGCAAACCGCAGGACGGACGGATGTCGGTCGTCCACTCCGGGCGCAAGATCGACCTGCGTGTGGCGACCTTGCCCACTGTGTGGGGCGAGAAGATCGTCATGCGGATCCTCGACAACTCCACGGCGAGCCTGGACCTGCGCGACCTGTCGTTCAGCGAGGAGAACTACGGCACGTACCGTGAGTCGTTCACCAAACCGTACGGGATGATCCTCGTCACCGGTCCGACAGGGTCGGGCAAGTCGACGACCTTGTACGCGACCCTCAACGCTGTGGCCCGTCCGGAGATCAACGTCATCACGGTCGAGGACCCGGTCGAGTACCGCCTGCCGGGGATCAACCAGGTGCAGGTCAACCCCAAGGCGGGGCTGACGTTCGCCGGTGCGCTGCGCTCGATCTTGCGCTCAGACCCTGATGTGGTGCTCCTTGGTGAGATCCGTGACCACGAGACCGCGCAGATCGCTATCGAGGCGGCCTTGACTGGCCACCTGGTGCTGTCGACGTTGCACACCAACGACGCACCCTCGGCGGTGACCCGGCTCACCGAGATGGGGATCGAACCGTTCCTCGTCGGCTCGGCCCTCGACTGCGTCGTGGCCCAGCGTCTGGCGCGCAAGCTGTGCGACAAGTGCGCCGAGCCGTACCAACCAGACCCGGTCGAGATGCAGGCCGCACGCTTCCCCTGGAACGAGTCGGTGCCGGTGCCCACGTTGCGCCGTCCTGTGGGGTGCGCGGCCTGCTCACGTACCGGGTACCGCGGCCGGGTCGCGCTGCACGAGGTCATGCCGGTGACCGAGCAGATCGAACGTCTGGCTGTCGCGCACGGGTCGGCGGCCGATATCTCCAAGGTCGCGCTCGAACAGGGGATGGTCGACCTGCGCAACGACGGGTGGGGCAAGGTGCTCGCCGGGCGTACGTCCCTAGAAGAGATCATGAGGGTGGTCGCGTGAACAGCTACTCGCAGCCAGGGCAGTCCCCGCAGGCCGGGGCGCAGGTGCCAGGTGGGTTCCGGCCCCAACGTCCAGCCCCGTCGCCACCTGCCGCGCCACCGCACAGCGAGCCGGCCCAGTTCACCACGCCGCCACCAGCCGGGCGCCAGTCGGTCGTCCCGCCCCCGCAACCACCGTCGCAGCGCAGCGGGCCTGAGGCCGGGGCGACCCGTGACCGGCTCGGCAACTTCACGCAGGTGCACGACAGCGACCTGGACATCAACGCGGCCATGGTGCAGATGGTCGCCCTGGAGGCCTCCGACCTGCACCTGACCGTCGGCGCTCCGCCGATGGTCCGGGTCAACGGGCACCTGCAGCCCCTGGCAGAGTTCGGCGAGCTGCACCCCGACCCGTTGCGCCGGGTGCTCTTCTCGATCCTCACCCAGGCCCAGCGTGAACGGTTCGAGGCCGACCTGGAGCTGGACTTCTCCATGACGGTCCGTGACGTGGGCCGCTTCCGGGTCAACCTGTACCAGCAGCGCGAAGCCGTCGGGGCGGCGTTCCGGCTCATCCCGTACGGCATCAAACCGCTGGCGCAGCTGGGGATGCCGAAGACGGTGGGGACGTTCGCCGGGCTGCCGCGCGGGCTGGTGCTCGTCACCGGCCCGACCGGGTCGGGCAAGTCGACGACCCTCGCGGCGATCATCGACCTGGCCAACGAGACGCGTTCGGAGCACATCATCACCGTCGAAGACCCGATCGAGTTCCTCCACCACCACAAGAAGTGCCTGGTCAACCAACGTGAGGTCGGGACCGACACATGGTCGTTCGCCAACGCGCTCAAACACTCCCTGCGTGAAGACCCTGACATCATCCTCGTCGGCGAGCTGCGCGACCTGGAGACGATGACGGTCGCCCTGACCGCCGCCGAGACCGGGCACCTGGTGTTCGCGACGCTGCACACCCAGGACGCCGCGCAGACGATCGACCGGTTCGTCGACGTGTTCCCCGGTGACCAGCAGGCCCAGGTGCGCACCCAGCTGTCGGCGGCGCTGCAAGGTGTGGTGTGCCAGACGTTGTGCCGGCGTGCCAACGGCTCGGGCCGGGTCGTGGCCACAGAGGTGCTCGTCGCCACCGCGGCGATCCGCAACATGGTCCGTGAGGGTAAGACCCACCAGATCTACTCGGCGATGCAGGCCGGGGCTGAGCTGGGGATGCACACGATGGACCAGGCCCTGGCGGACCTGGTCCGCACCGGCAAGATCACCTACGAGACCGGCCTGGAAAAGGCCCACCACGTCGACGACTTCAACAAGCTCACAGGTCGTGAGGTACGGATGCTGCAGGGCGCCAGCTCGATGCAGGACGCAGCTGCTGGACGGTTAGGAGGCCACTGATGGCGCAGGCACGGGTGTTTGAGTACCAGGTCCGCGAGCCGGACGGGAAGATCACGAAAGGCAAGCTCGAGGCGGCCAGCCAGGCCCAGGTGGCGAGCAAGCTACGCGCCCTGGGTGTCGCGCCGCTGACCATCAAAGAGGTCTCCACGACCGGCATGCACGCCGAGATCAGCTTCGGCGGGCGTGTCAAGCTCAAAGACCTCGCGATCACGACCCGGCAGATCGCGACGATGATCAGCGCCGGGCTGTCGCTGCTGCGGTCGCTGTCGATCGTGGCCGAACAAGCCGAGAACGCGACCTTGCGCAAGACCCTGACGCAGGTGCGCGGAGACGTCGAGTCGGGCCAGTCGCTGTCGTCGGCCGTGGCCATGCACCGTGACGTGTTCCCACCGCTGATGATCAACATGATCCGCGCCGGTGAGGTTGGCGGGTTCCTCGAAGAGTCGCTGGACTCGGTGGCGACGAACTTCGAAGCCGAGGTCAAGCTGCGCGCGCAGATCAAGTC
>WRCL01000221.1 GCA_009783975.1 Micrococcales bacterium | reverse complement strand
TGGTCCAGAGGCAGGGCGTGGACAAGGACCAGCGGCAGGCGGGCCGTGCCTTCGTGCAGCACATGCAGTCTCATGGCGCTCCTTCGTCGACGGCAGGCTCACACCTGGGGTACGTCGTGCAGCTGGGGGTTCCAGGTTCGTCGTGCGGCATGTGCACTCTCATGGCTCCTTCGTCGACGGCAGGGTCGCACCTGGGGTACGTCGTGCAGCTGGGGGTTCCAGGTTCGTGCCTGGGTGCAGCACGTGCACTCTCCTTCGTCTACGGCAGGGCCGCACCTGGGGTACCGTCGTGCGGCTGCGGGGGGTCCCAGGTGGTGGGCAGGCGACCAGTGACGTCGGGGCACACGTGGCGGACGATCTCGTCGAGCACCCGGCGCACAGAGGTCTCGCCGACCCACAGGTGGTTGGCACCGACGACCCCGATGAGCTCGGCTTGTGGGACGCGGCCGAACCGGGCGCTGGCCTGGCCGGGACGCAAGAAGTCGTCGTGCTCGGGTACCAGGACCACCAGGTCCCGGCCGAACGCGCCCCATGCGTCCAGGTCGGCGTCGGTGGCGCGGGCCAGCGGGGGAGACAGCAAGATGGCGCCGGCGACGCGTGGGTCACGCCCGTACATCAACGCCAGCTCGGTGCCGAACGACCAGCCGACCAGCCACGGGTCGGGCAGCCCACGTTCGGTGACGAAGTCCAGGGCGGCGGCCACGTCGTGGCGTTCGGCGAGCCCAGAGTCGAAACGCCCTTGTGAACGTCCGCGCGGGCTGCGGGTGCCGCGGGTGTTGAACCGCAGCACCGCGAGGTCCGCCAGTGCAGGTAACCGGGCCGCCGCCTTGCGCAGGACGTGCGAGTCCATGTACCCGCCGTGGGTGGGCAGCGGGTGCAACGTCACCAAGGTCGCCACTGGTGCCACATGCTCTGGCGACGCCAGCTCGCCCACCAACGTCAACCCGTCAGCCGTCCGCAGCTCGACGTCTTCGCGGCGCGCGGGCAGCACCGTCGTGGCCCTGATCGCTGTCATCACTGCTGAGCCTACGAGGTCGACGTCAGTCCTCGACGCGCCCGGTCACCGCGGAGATGGGACGGGTCCGAGGCCCGCGGACCGTACGCATCTTCGTGGTGGGTGGGTCGTGGTCCGGATCGTCGTCGGCGGACTCGCCAGCAGGCGCGTCTGCCTCGTCTGCTTCTTCGTCGGCCTCAGGCTCGGGCTGTGCAGGTTCGTCTTCTGGTTCCTCTGGTGCGGGGGCGTCGTGTGCCGGTGCCGTCGTCGCGGGCTCTGCGGGGGTTGGCTCGAAAGCGTCCTCGACGGAGGTTGGTGCGTTGATGAGCGCCATCGCTTCGGCAAGGGGGTCCGCTGGGGCGCCGTCGGGTCCGTCGTTCCGGCCGCTGGGGTCGACGAGGTTGAACACGCCGCTGCTGAGCAGGCTGCCGGCCAGACGGTTGCGCAGCTCGTCGAGGTAGGACGTGATCGACGTGCGCCGGTCGTTGAGCTCTTCGACCTGCTGGGCCGCAGTCGCACGTTGCCGTTCGGACTCGTCGGTCGCGTCCGAGACCATCTTGTCGGCGTGCTCGTGCGCCTCGGCGATGACCCGGTCGGCGGTGCGCCGCGCGTCGGCGGTGATCGTCTCGGCCTGGGTCTCGGCGTCGTGGCGGACCTTCTCGGCCTGTTCCAGGGCTGCCCGCACACGGGCCTCAGCGTCGGCTGCCTGCGCTTCGGCAGCGGTGACGAGCTTCCTGGCGTCAGCCTTGGCTGCTTCGTGCGCAGCAGCGTCGGCCTTGGCGGCCTCTTCGTGCTGGGTCGCGACCGTCAGCTCGGCTTCGGCCAGGGTCCGGCGGGCGGCAAGGACCAGCTCGTCGGCTTCGTCCCTCGTGGCCTTGTCGGCGTCCTCGACGGCCCGTTCAGCCTCGGCGCGCATCCGTTCGAGCTCGATGCGGGTCGCTTCGCGCTGGTCGGCGTCGCAGCGCCGGGCTTCCTCGACCAGCTGGGTGGCCTGGCGTTTGGCGTCGGTGAGGACCTGCTCGGCCTCCAGCGTGGCGACCGAGCGCATCGTCTCGGCCTCGTTGGTGGCACGGTCGCGCAGCTCTTTGGTCTCACGGTCGGCGGACGAGCGGACCTGCTCGGCGTACTCCTCGGCCTCAGCGCGGGCCGTGGCGATCTCCTGGCCGGTGTTCGTGCTCAGCGCCGACAGCTCGTCGGCGAGCGTCGCACGCCGGGCCGCGGCTTCGCGTTCTGCTTCGGCGCGCACATCGGCAGCGTAGGTCTCGGCGTCGCTGCGCAGCGCGTCGACCTCCAGGCTCACCTGGTGCAAGACGGCGGCCTTGTCGCGTTCGGCCTGCGAGCGCAGCATCTGGGCGTACTCGTGGCTGGTGGCGCGCAACGTCGCGGCCTCGTCGGCGGCGGCCTGACGGTCCGCCGCGATCTCGGCGGCGGCCTGGGCGCGCAGTGCGACGGTGCCTTGCTGCTCGTCGGTCTGGCGCGCGGCGACCTCGTCGGCGGCGGCCTGGCGGGCGGCCAGGGCCTCGGCGTCGACCTCGCGGCGCAGGTCTTCGGCGTAACGTTCGGCCTGGGTGCGCATGGTGTCGGTCTCAGCCACCGTCGTCGCGCGCAGCTCGTCGGTCTCGCGCTGGGTGTTCACACGCAGCTCGGTGGTCTGCGCCACGACGGTCGCGCGCAGCTCGCTCAGCTCACGTTCCAGGGCGCCACGGCGTTCGGTCTCCTCAGTGGCGATCTCCGAGGAGATCCGAGCAGCCTCACGTTCGGCGGACCCGACAAGCTCCTCTGCGCGCCGTGCGGCGGCGGCGAGGGTCGAGTCGGACTCGGCACGGGCCTCGGCCCTGATCTGGTCGGCCTCGCGGCGCGCTGAGCTGACCCGTTCGGCTGCTTCGCTCTCGGCCCGCGAGCGAAGCTGGCCGATAGCAAGCTTGGAGCGCGTGACGATGTCGGACGCCTGCGCTTCGGCCTGGGTGACCAGCTCGGAGGACTGTTCCTCTGCCGAGCGCAACAGCTGTTCCATCCGGGTGCCCAGACCGCTGGGGCGGCCAGCCTCAGCCAGGGCTTTGCGGGACGCCGCCAGGTCGTCGTTCAGCTGGGCAACCTCGGCGTTGCGCGCTGCGACCTGGGACTGCAGACCGGTGATGGTGGCCTCGTGGCTGGCAGTGGCTGCGTCGACCGCATCACGGTCGTAGCCGCGGAAGCTTGCGAGCGGAAAACGAGGACGAGACTCGGCCACGGAACCTCCTAGTGCTGGTTGTGGTGTTTGGTCCGAGCGCGGTTGGTCGTGCTCGTGGACCACCACCGAAAGGATACGGGACCGGCGGTCCGAGGGTGGCTACGAACGGGTGAAGCAGGCTTATCGGCCGGCGCGTCTGCCCTGCGTGTGGCGCGTATTGCGTCCCTCGTCCGGTTGGTCCGGTGCACACTTTTGGCCGCAACGGTTCGATTCGGGGCCTCAGACACCGTACTGTGGTGTGCCGGAGGGGAAACGGAGGTGTGTGAGTGGTCGGCCGGATCACAGTCATGGCGATCGGCGCAGCAGGCGTCGCAGTCGCTGGGCTGAGCGTCGCTTCGGCGACCGTCTGGCGCCCTGACGACGTGCTGCGCGCCTCGGTAGACACGAGCAGCAAGTACGTCGTCACCGCGCCTGGTGTCGTGGAGATGGGCGGGCGGCCCACGACCATCACGGTCACAGCGCAGAACAAGGCGCCTGTCGTCGTCGCGGTGGGCCGCGACACCGACGTCACCAGCTGGGTCGGCGACGACCCGCACGAGACCATCTCTGGGATGGCCAGCTGGAGCACGTTGCGCTTGCTCACCCCCGAAGAGGGTGCAGCGTCGGCGAACAAGCCGGCAGACCCCCCGGCTGAACCAGACCCTGACGCCCCCGAGGCCAAGGCCGACGACGCCAACCCCGCCGGTTCGGACATGTGGGTCGCCGAGGCCAGCGGCGCGGGCCGCGCCGAGCTGAAACGGTGGGCTGCGCACAGCGACTACTCCGGACGTTGGAGCGCGCTGGTCGCCAACCCGACCGGCGCCCCGATGCAGATCGAGTTTGCCTGGCCCCGCAGCGTCTCGACCCCCTGGCTCATCCCCGGGCTGGTCCTCGGCCTCGGGGCGATCGCCTGGGCCGCGTTCAGCGAGGCGCGTCGCCGGGGGACCCTGACGTTCGGCTTGCGCGGCTCGGACGACGACGACAGCACAGGTGTCCCCGACGAGATGACCACCCCCCGCACCCGCCGGGAGGCACGTGCAGCAGTGCGCTCTGACCCGGTCCCTGCGGTCGTCGCCGCCCCGGTCACCTCTGTTGACGACGCCGAGCCTGACTCCGACTGGCAGACGGCAGCGTTCGCCCCAGGCACGGCCAGCGCTGAACGCCAGACTGCGTGGTCCGACAGCAGGAGGGGCCGTTCGCGCCATGTCGCCGATCCTGGGATCGAGCCAGATGTCG
>WRCL01000220.1 GCA_009783975.1 Micrococcales bacterium | reverse complement strand
GCCATGATGAACCGGTGGGTGGACCGGGGGGTCGACGGGTTCCGCATGGACGTGGTCAACCTCATCTCCAAGGACCAGTCGTTCGGCGACGGACCGGTGCGCGTTGATGGACTGGGTGACGGGTCGGCGTACTACGTGTCTGGTCCGCGGGTCCACGAGTTCTTGGCGCAGATGCACCAGGAGGTGTTCACCGGACGCGACGGGGTTTTCTTGACCGTGGGGGAGATGCCCGGTGTCACCGTCGAGCAGGCCCGGGTGTTCACCGACCCGGCGCGGCGCGAGGTCGACATGGTCTTCGACTTCGAGCACATGGGCCTGGACCGGGGCCCCGGCGGCAAGTTCGACGTGCGGCCGCTGCGCCTGACCGACCTCAAGGCGACCCTGGGCCGCTGGCAGGCTGGGCTCGCCGACGCCGGCTGGACGTCGTTGTACTGGGACAACCACGACCAGCCCCGGATCTGCTCCCGCTGGGGCGACGGCACACCGGCCTCGGCAAAAGCCCTGGCCACAGTCCTGCACCTGCACCGCGGAACCCCGTACGTCTACCAGGGCGAAGAGATCGGCATGACCAACGCTGACATCGCCGCCTTGGACGGCTACCGCGACATCGAGTCGCTGCGCTGGGCGTCGCACGTCCTGGCCGACGGGGCCGACGAACCCCAGGTGCTCGCCAGCCTCGCCGCGGCGAGCCGCGACAACGCCCGCACCCCCATGCAGTGGGACGCCAGCGACCACGCCGGGTTCACCACCGGCACCCCGTGGATGCCGGTCAACCCCAACCACACCACCATCAACGTCGCCGCCCAGCGCGACGACCCGCAGTCGGTGCTCGCCCACTACCGCCGGCTGATCGCTCTGCGCCGCGAGGATGTCACCGTGTCCCTGGGCCGTTTCGACATGCTGCTGCCCGACGACGAGCACATCTACGCCTTCACCCGCACCTGGGCCGACGACCGCCTCCTCGTCGCGGCCAACCTCACCGCCCAACCCCGCCAGGCAGACCTCGGCGAGGACCTCACCAGTGCCACGCTCGTGCTGGCCACCCACGCCGAGACCATCGTGGACGGACCGGTGCTCCGCTTACGCCCATGGCAGGCCGTCGTCGTGCGGACGCAATAACCCAGACCCTCATGGGTCGCGGTCCAACGCGACACCTGAGGTTGGGGACCACACGTTCCGCTGGAGCGGTCCTGTTCGGGGTTTGAGATCGTGAACCACTATGTGAGATGTGGGCGGAAGGATGTGACAGATCGGCGACGGGGGGCTACGCTCACGGGCGTGGCACAGTCTCTCGTACTCATGCGGCGCGTCGGTTGACCTAGGGTCTGCCCGCGCGCCAGCCCCTCGTCCGCCCGGGTCCGGGCCGAGGGGCTTTGTTGTGCCTGGACCCGGCACCACGACTTGCCCAGACCAATCCCCAACAACCAGGAGTCACTGATGGCCTCCGGCCCCACACCGGCCCCGCCCCGGCCTGCACCACGGACGGGCGCAGGCGCGGCGAACCCGTCCACCCCGCCGCAGCCGACCGTGCACGAGACGATGACCGGGGCGCAGTCGATCGTCCGGTCGCTGGAGATGCTCGGCGTCAAGCACGCGTTCGGCATCCCCGGCGGGACGATCCTGCCCACGTACGACCCGCTCATGGACTCATCCATCCGGCACTACCTCGTGCGCCACGAACAAGGTGCCGGGCACGCCGCGACCGGGTACGCGCACGTGACCGGCAAGGTCGGGGTGTGCATCGCCACGTCCGGGCCTGGTGCGACGAACCTCGTCACAGCGCTGGCTGACGCGAACCTCGACTCGGTCCCGGTCGTCGCGGTCACCGGGCAGGTCGGTGCGCCGCTGATCGGCACCGACGCGTTCCAGGAGGCCGATATCGTCGGGGTGACGATGCCGATCACCAAGCACTCGATCTTGGTCAAGGACGCCGCGCACATCCCCAACGCGATCGCGTCGGCGTTCCACATCGCCTCGACCGGGCGCCGCGGGCCGGTGCTCGTCGACATCGCCAAGTCCGCCCAGGTCGCCGAGACGGTCTTCGAGTGGCCCCAGCAGCTGGTGCTGCCCGGGTACCACCCGGTGACCAAACCGCACACGAAGCAGGTGCGCGAGGCTGCGCGGCTGCTGGCCACCGCGCGGCGCCCGGTGCTGCTCATCGGTGGCGGGGCCATCTGGTCTGGGGCGAGCGCCCTGGTGCGCCAGCTCGTCGACGTGTCTGGCGCGCCGGCGACCACGACGCTGACCGCGTGCGGGGCCCTGCCTGACTCCCACCCCCAGCACCTGGGCATGCCTGGGATGCACGGGACGGTCGCCGCAGTCGCCGCGCTGCAGAAAGCCGACCTCATCGTCGCCCTGGGCACCCGGTTCGACGACCGTGTCACCGGCCAGCTGTCGAGCTTCGCGCCGAACGCGACGATCGTCCACGCCGACATCGACCCGGCCGAGATCGGCAAGAACAAGGCTGTGGACGTGCCGATCGTCGGTGACCTGCGTGAGGTCCTCACCGACCTGGTCCCCGAGCTCGAACGCGCCCACACCCAGCATGGCCGCCCTGACCTCGAAGGCTGGTGGCAGCAGGTCAACTCCTGGCGCGAGACCTTCCCGCTGGGGTGGGACGAGACGTCCGACGGGCTGCTCGCCCCCCAGCACGTCATCCGCCGGATCGGGGAGATCACTGGTCCGCAGGCGGTGTACGTCGCCGGGGTCGGCCAGCACCAGATGTGGGCTGCGCAGTTCATCAAGCACGAACGCCCCCAGGCGTGGCTGAACTCCGCGGGCCTGGGCACCATGGGTTACGCGGTGCCCGCGGCCATGGGTGCGAAGGTCGGTGCGCCGGACCGCACGGTCTGGGCGATCGACGGTGACGGGTGCTTCCAGATGACCAACCAAGAGCTGGCGACGTGCGTCATCAACGAGGTCCCGATCAAGGTCGCGATCATCAACAACTCCTCGTTGGGGATGGTCCGCCAGTGGCAGACCCTGTTCTACGACGAGCGGTACTCCAACACCGACCTGCACACCGGCCACGACACCATCCGTGTGCCGGACTTCGTCAAGCTCGCCGAGGCGTACGGGGCGGTCGGGATGCGCTGCGACAGCCTCGCCGACGTCGACGCGACGATCAACAAGGCCAACGAGATCGACGACCGTCCGGTCGTCGTCGACTTCACCGTCTCGCGTGACGCCATGGTGTGGCCGATGGTCGCCGCCGGGGTCAGCAACGACGCCATCATGTACGCCCGGGGCCTGACCCCGGACTGGGACCGGGAGGACTGAGCCATGAGCCGTCACACGTTGTCTGTGCTCGTCGAGAACAAACCAGGTGTTCTCACCCGCGTGGCAGGGTTGTTCGCCCGCCGCGCGTTCAACATCCACTCGTTGGCTGTCGGGCCGACCGAGCACGAGGAGGTCTCGCGGATCACCGTCGTGGTCGACGTCGAGTCCCGTCCGCTGGAACAGGTGACAAAACAGCTGAACAAGCTCATCAACGTCATCAAGATCGTCGAGCTCGAACCTGAGTCGTCGGTCCAGCGTGAGCTGCTGCTGGTCAAGGTCCGCGCCGACGGTGGCCAGCGCACCGGGGTGCTGGAGGTCGTCGACCTGTTCCGCGCCCACGTCGTGGACGTCGCCTCCGACGCGGTGGTTGTCGAGGCCACCGGGTCGCCAGGTAAGCTGGACGCGTTGCTGGCCGCGTTGACCCCGTTCGGGGTCAGGGAGATCGTCCAGTCCGGGACCGTGGGTATCAGCCGTGGTCCTCGGTCCATCACCGACCGTGCGCTCGAACGCGTCGGCCGTACCGCCTGACCACCACCACCCACAAGGAGCGAAACTGTGGCTGAGCTGTTCTACGACGATGACGCCGACCTGGCTGTCATCTCCTCCAAGAAGGTCGCCGTCATCGGATACGGCAGCCAGGGGCACGCGCACGCGCTGAACCTGCGCGACTCGGGTGTCGACGTCCGCGTCGGGCTGCGCGAAGGTTCGTCGTCACGGGCCAAGGCCGAAGACCAGGGCCTGCGGGTGCTCGACGTCGCCTCAGCGGTCGCCGAGGCCGACGTCGTGGTGGTCTTGGCGCCTGACCAGGTGCAGCGGCACCTGTACACCGCCGACATCGAACCGAACCTGCGGCCAGGTGCGGCGTTGGTGTTCGGGCACGGGTTCAACATCCGGTTCGGGTACATCACACCCGCCGCCGGGCACGACGTCATCATGGTCGCCCCCAAAGGCCCTGGTCACCTGGTCCGGCGCGAGTACGTCGCCGGGCGCGGCGTACCGGTCATCGTCGCGGTCGAACAAGACGCGTCAGGTGCCGCGTGGCCGTTGGTGCTGTCGTACGCCAAGGCTGTTGGTGGGCTGCGGGCCGCCGGGATCAAGACGACGTTCACCGAAGAGTGCGAGACCGACCTGTTCGGCGAGCAGACCGTGCTGTGCGGTGGGGTC
>WRCL01000219.1 GCA_009783975.1 Micrococcales bacterium | reverse complement strand
TCTCTTCCGTCGCGTGTCAGAGGTCAGCGTGACCGGGACGGACCTGGGTGACTGTGACGACAACTCCGCCAAAGCTCACGAGGGCTGTCTCCGTGGCCTGGGTTGCGTAGTCGTCCTCGTCGAGCGGGAAGGTGAAGGTAATCGCGATCTCGCCGTCGCTGGTGATCCGTGCGCCTGACGGGACCAGTGGTGAGTCGGCTGAAGGCGTGGCCGTGCCGTCCAGCTCGACCTCGCTCACGACGACCTTTAGCTCGTCGCCGTCAAAGATCGATGTGACCAGGTCGACGTCGACGCTCATCCGAGCCTCAACAACCGAACCAGGCACGACTTTGAACGTTGCGAGATCGATCTCTTCCTCGTCGGTGTTCCCGTCGTCGGTGTCGGTCTCGACGTTCCACCACGTGACCTCTGATTCTTTGAACGCGATGGTCCACGAACCGGCCGTGATCTCGCCGTCGCTCTGCAGCTCGTAGTCCTCGTCCGCGGTCCACAAGGCATAGGTGGATCCGGTGACGAGGAGGAGGGCGAAGCCCAGGGCGAAGGCGCCTATGGCACCTGTCTTGCGCGAGCGCGTGTTGGTGGTCACAGTGTTTCCCCTTGGTTCCTACAGTGTCGTGCCAGTGGTGTTCCTGGCTGAGGGGCCCATCGGGCAGGGATTGATCCGACGTAGGACGTTCACCTGGTTGGCCGCAGCGAGATGTTCGGTTCGTCTCGATTCCCGTGGGGCGCTCACTCGTTTGCCGGCCCCGGCACACCCGCTCCGCCAGCCCCAGACGTCGTCTCGACCGACCAGCACCAGGCGACGATCGTCGCAGGTCACCGCCAGGAACGCCGAACCCGGGAGCATCAGCGTGGATGCTCCCGGGTGGCCGGTGTTCCGCATTAGCACCTGTGCGCGTGGTCCGCGACCGCAGCGCGGGACCTACGCCAGGGGCCGGACCTGCGTCAGGACGCCTCGACGCGCTGCCAGGTCGTCGTGGGCCAGTCGGAGCCCTGGACGAACTGGGTGCCGTCGTCGGTCGTCACGACCGTGAAGCCGTCAACCTCTTCGACGAGCACGACAACCAGGACGGTCATGCCGTCGAGCGTGAACGTCATCGCATCGAGGTCGAGCGTCGCCTCGACGAGGTCGGGCTCGTCGACAGGTTCTTGGACCTGTTCGTCGGGGTCGACCAGACCTTCGGCGTCCTCGTCGTCGGACTCGTTCTTCTTCACCGCCGGCTCAGGCGCCATCTGGGGTGGCTCAAGACCCTCGTCCTCGATGCACGGGAAGCCTTCGGTGGTCCACCAGCCCTCTGCGGGTTCCGGGGGCGGCACCATGCCCTTGGTGTACCCGGGCACCTTCGTGCCGCCGTTCGCCTGCCACGTGGGCACGCCCGCGGCGTCGTACACGACGATGTACGCAGCCATGAGGGTCGGGGTGACAACGGTGTCAAGGTTGCCCTGCCCGTCGAACGAGACCTGCAGCACGATGGGGATGTCCACCGTCCCGGCGCCGACGACCGGCATGACGACCGTGTAGGTCCCGTCCGGGTTGGGTGCGACGACGGTGCCGTTGACGTAGAGGTCTGCTTTCCACGCCGGGCCTTTGTTCTTGTCGACGACATTGAGCTGGCCCAGCCGGTTCGGACCGGTCGCAGCGATGTAGTTCGACCAGGTCGACCCCAGTGCGATGGTGATCACTGCGTGGTCGTCCCCGTCTTCGAACGGTACCGTGATCGTCATCGGTGTCGGGTGCCACTGCCCGTTCGGCTGCACCGTCTTGAACGTCCATGGCGGCGTCTCGTTGATGTCGAACGGGGTGGGACCTGGTTCGCCGGCGCCAGGCTCGGGGGGCAGCACGCAGCCGCCGGCGAACATGTCGTAGGTCTCGCCCTCGGGGCACCGCACGAAAGTCTCGTTGCCTGAACCAGCGGTGACGACCGTGATAGCCGTCGACGTGTTGTTCTCCAGCGACGGGTCGATGACGCCGTTGGGCGCCCCGAACACGGTGGCGCTGTTCGTCACCGTGGTTCCGGCGAGCGACTCGTCGAACCGCACGCACAACGAGATCTCGACCGAGGTGCCTGAACCGATCGCGCCAGGCCCGCCAGGCGCACCGAAGTCACAGGTGATGGCCTGCCCCTCAGCGGTGCACCACCCTGGCGTCGACGACCCGACGACGGTGTTCGACAAGAACGTCATCCCCGCGGGCAGAACGTCGACGAGAATGGGTGGGGCAGCGACCGACACCTCGGTCCCGATCTGCTCGTTGGTGACCGTGAGGGTGTACGTGCCGATCTTGCCGGCCTGGATGCTCGCCGGCCCGACCTTGTGCAGCGAAAGGTCGACGAGCGCGTTCGGGCTGGAGATCAGCCACGAGGCGGTGTTGTTCGTCTCAGGCCCAGTTTCCTTCGGCGAAGATACCGTGGTCGTCGCGACGAACTCGCTCGTGGGCACTGGCGCGTGGGCAACCATCGTGATGACGACGGCGTACGAGCTGTCTGCTGCGAGCGGACCGGCTGCGGTGCACAGCACCAGACCGTGGTCTGGGGCGTCGACCTGGGCGGACGCGACCTGCGACGCGTCGCACACGAGGCCGGCGTCGGCCTCGACGTTGACGACGTCAAGCCCGGCGACGATGGGGACAAGGACGGTCATAGTGATGTCGGTCGCGTCCTGGGGACCACGGTTCGTCACTGTCGCGGTGTATTCCACGACGGCTGGGAACGTGTCGGGGGTGTGTCCGCGTCCGGGGACGACCGTGCGGTTCGCAGACATCGCTGCGCGCAGGTCGAACGACGTCTCGTCTTCGGGAATCTCGACCGTGAGGTCGACGTTGCCGATGTCAAGTGTCGCTGCCTGCGCCCAGCGGGCGTCGGTGCCGCCTGTGAACATGGTCGCGCTGACGACCACGACTGTGGCGGCAACCAACGCCACTGGGGCGAAGAATCGCTTCATCAGATATTCCACTCCGGGTCACGGGCTTTCCTCTTGTACGGCGAGATGAACCAGAGCGCTGCCGCTCCGAACATTGCCGCTCCGGCGACTGCGACGTTCCGCTCGCCGGTGCCCTCCTGCATCTTGGTGATCGCGGTGCCCACGAAGGGCACGCGGTACATCACGACGCCTTTGACAGCCCGGGCGGGCACGGGGGCGTCGTCGACGTTGTTCGCGTCACCGCGTGTGGTGACCATGCAGTCTTCGTAGTCGGTCCGTTCGGACACGGCCACGACGCGGTGTGTCACCAAGGTGTTCTCGTCATCGGTGTTCGGCATGAACGTGATGACCTGGCCTGGTTTCACCGTCTCGCAGACCTCGTGGGCTTTGATGCCCCGGACTGCGACGACGTCGCCAGGGTTGTACGCCGGGCGCATCGAGCCTGTGAGCACTGTGAGCCCCGACCCGGCTTTTGCCTGCGGAATGATGTAGACGAGCACTGCGATGGCGACGATGACGGCGGTGAAAGCCCAGAAGAGGACCTGCCCGAATCCGGTCATCCCGCGCACGGCGATGGTTGGGCGTTTCGCCGGGCTGTGCACCGGTGGTGGTTGTGGAAGCATCGGACAGGTCCTCTTCTCTTACAGGTGGTTCAGTGGATACTGGGGCGTCAGTCCAGAGCGGCCCGGACCTGTGTGACGGTCACCGTCAGGGTGCCGAGGTCGACTGCGACGTGCTCGCCGCTCTCGACGGTGTACGCGTTGGTGGCGTCGTACGGGAACGCGATGGTCACGGTGAGCTCGTCGCCGGAGACCGAAGCGTCGACGTCGAGCCAGGTGACGGGCACCGAGGCGCCGGTCTGGATGTCCACGGCCGAGACCTCGGCTTCGAGGTGCTCGCCCTCGACCGTGCCCATGGCCATGGTCACTGTGGACACGCCCTTGATCACGTCACCGGGGACCAGCGGGAATGTGGCCAGGTCGATCGCCACCGGCACGGCCCCTGTCTCAGGGGAGATGTCGTACCACTGTGTGGTCGAGCCGAGGGTGAAGGTCCACCCGCCTGTGTCGACCTGGACGCCGGTCGGTGTGTGCGCGGCCTGCTCGCTCCACGCTGCGTAGGTCGACCCCCCGCCGAGGAGCAGCGCGAAGGCTGCCGCTGCGCACAGCGCCGCTTTGGTCTTGCGTCCTGTGCTGATGGTGCTTGTCATTGTGTGTCTTCCTTCTGGTTGGTGGTGTCTGCGACGACGTCCCTGACAGAAACCCGTCGACGTTCGGTTGTGTCCCGGTCATTCATTTCTGGGCGCACGCGCCACCTCGCTGCCGGCGTGCGTGTGTTGCACGTCGGATGTGGTTGGTGAGCTTCCTCAGGCGGTCTGAGGTTGTGGTTGCCGTCTCGTCGCACATGTTGTGCCGGACGGCGCGAGGGGGGTTGCGGCGTACCGCCCAGAGCGGGGGTTACCGAGAGTCGGACTGCTTCATGCTCCGTTCATCTCCTGTGGAAGGTCGAAGGCCTATCCCTGGCCGATG
>WRCL01000218.1 GCA_009783975.1 Micrococcales bacterium | reverse complement strand
GCCGACAGCTCCATGAGCTCGGCGGAGATGACGAGGTTCTCCTCCAGCGGGATGTTCGAGCCGTCGAACATATGCGACTGGAACGTCGGCAGCCCACCGTTGCGCACCTGCTCGGCCTCGATCGCCAGCAGCGGCCGCACCCAGGTGTCAAGGTTCTGCTTCGTGCAGTGGTCGGTGTGCAGCGCGATCGTCACCGGGTAGTTCTTCGCCACGTGCGCGGCGTAGGCGGCCAGGCCGAGCGACCCGGCGACGCGGTCCTTGATGGTCGCCCCCGACGCGTACTCGGCTCCGCCGACGGAGACCTGGATGATCCCGTCGGACTCGGCCTCGGCAAACCCGCGCAAGGCGGCGGTGAGGGTCTGTGAGCTTGTGACGTTCACCGCTGGGTAGGCGAAGGAACCTGCCTTCGCCCGGTCGATCATCTCCGCGTAGACCTCTGGTGTTGCGATAGCCATCGTCTCTCCTGTCAGCGAGGTGTTGGTCAACGACGAGTCTTCCACGCCGACGGCCCACAGGCTGCACCCGGTGGCCGTGTCTGGAAAACGGCACCGGTGCACGACACTAGGAAAGTGCTCAGTGCGTTCACCGGGTTCGCCGTCATCGCGGTGATCATCGCCGCGGGGTACCTCGTGGCACGTCTGCGCCTCGTCGCCGACGGTGGCGCGCTGGCGCTCAACCGGGTCGCGTTCTTCGTCGCGATGCCTGCGCTGCTGTTCACAGTCGTCTCGCGTGCGCAGGTCTCGGTGATGTTCTCGCGGTTCACCGTCGTGGCCACGACTGCTGCCCTGGTCACCGCGACGGTGTTCGTCGTCGCGTCCCGGTTGTGGTTCCGCGCTTCGCTCGTCGACACGACGATGGGTGCGGCGTGCGCGTCGTACGTCAACGCCAACAACATCGGGCTGCCAGTGGCCACGTACATCATCGGCAACCCGCAGTACATCGTCCCGCAGATCCTCGTGCAGGTGCTCGTGTTCTCCCCGGTGGTCCTGGGGGTGCTGGACCTGTCGACCCGGGGACGGGTGCAGGTCCGTGACATCCTCGCCCAACCTGTGCGCAACCCGATCGTCGCGGCCACAGCAGCCGGGGCGATCGTCGCGGTCACCGGCGTCCACGTGCCGAACATCGTCACCGCACCGTTGGACGAGCTTGGCAAAGCGGCGGTCCCGTTGGTGCTCATCGCCTTTGGGATGTCGTTGCGCGGCAGCCGTCCGCTCGCCCCGGGCACACCACGTGCGGCCGTCCTCGTCGCCACAGGGCTGAAGGTCGTGCTCATGCCGGCGGTGGCCTACCTCGTGGCTGTGGCGTTGCACCTGCCGTCCGCTGTGGTGTTCGCCGTCGTGGTCACCGCCGCGTTGCCGACGGCGCAGAACATGAACAGCTACGCCGCGCGGTACGGCCGTGCCCAGGTGCTCGCCCGTGACATCGTCTTGCTCACCACGCTCGGGTCGGTCCCGGTGATCTTGGCCCTCACCGCGGTGCTGGGCTGAGGCCCACCGCCCAGGCGTACATGGCGATCGCTGCTGCGGCGCCGAGGTTGAGCGACCGGGTCGACCCGTGCTGGGTGATGTGCACGACGGCCTGGGCGCCGTCGACCGCCTCGCGGCTCAGACCGGTCGACTCGGTGCCGAACAACAAGACGCACGCGGCCGGGAAGGTGAAGGTCTCGACCGGAACCGACCCTGGGACGTTGTCGACACCGATGACGGGCAGGCCAGCATCGGTGGCCCAGACGAACAGGTCGCCCACGTCACGGTGGTGGTGCAGGTGCAGGTACCGGTCGGTGACCATCGCCCCACGCCGGTTCCAGCGCCGGCGGCCCACGACGTGGACCCCGGCGGCGTTGTAGGCGTTCGCGGTCCGCACGACCGACCCGAGGTTGAGGTCGTGCTCAGTGTTCTCGAACGCCACGTGCAGCGGTGAGCGCCGGGTGTCAAGGTCGGCGACGATCGCCTCGACCGTCCAGTAGCGGTACTCGTCGACGACGTTGCGCCGGTCGCCGTCAGCCAGCAGCGCCGGGTCGTACGGCGACTGCGGTCCGGTCGGCGGCCAGGCGTCGGGCCCCCCAGGCCACGGACCCACCCCAGGTTCGTCGGCCACGTGTGCTCCTTCCGCCCGGGCCGTCCCACCTTACCCAGCGCCGAGGCGAGCGTCGGTGCTGGTGCAGGTCGCAGCCGACACTTCGCCCGAACGTTGGTCCCACAAGCGCCGCTGGGGCGCACAACCCACCAGATAGGATGGGGCGCCGGGCCAAGACCGGTGCCCACTCGAACGTCCAGCCACGGTTGACGGTTGTCGGAACATCTACGGCACCTGTGACCCTCGAACAGGGCGTCTCAACGGAGGTGTGCCCCCATGGGTTGGGTCCTGACGATCGACTTCGGGACGGTCAACACCGCTGCGGCGTGGAGCCGTGACGGCCGGATCGAGAAGGTCGTGCTGGAACCTGGGTCGGACACGATGCCCTCAGCGGTCGTCCTCACCGGGTCGGTGTGGCGGGTCGGGCAGGCGGCGATGAACGCCCGGCGCGGGTCGCCGCAGACGTTCGTCGCCTCGCCCAAGGCACGGCTGGGCCAAGAACCTGTCCTGTTCGGCGACCAGCAGGTCACTGCGGCCGAGCTCGTCTCGCACGTGCTGTCAGTGGTGCGCGAACGGTCCATGCGCGCCGTGGACGGCACACCCCCAGACCAGCTGGTCCTCACCCACCCTGAGCACTGGGGCCCCACACGCCTGGCCGCGTTGCACGAGGCGGCCCGGCTCGCCGGGTTCAGCGAGGAGCAGATCGTCCTGCTGCCCGAACCGGTCGCGGCGGTCCACGGGCACATCGTCCCGACGATGCTCCCGACCGGTTCGCGGATGGCAGTGGTCGACGTCGGCGGGGGCACGTGCGACGTCGCGGTCGTCGAGACGACGCCCGACGGCCTGGTCGTCGTCGCCCGCGCCGGCGACGAACGCCTCGGGGGCAACGACCTGGACGCCCTGCTGTACCGGTGGGTGAGCGACCAGCTCGTCTTGGGCGACCGCGACGACATCTTGGAGATGCTCGACGACCCGAAGAACCTGGGTCTGGCGCTGACGTTGATGGACGTCGTGCGCGGTGCCAAGCACGACCTGTCCGAGCACCCTGACGCCCCGGTCGCCGTTGTCGGCGGCCCCGGGCACGAGGTCACCTTGACGATCACACGCGCGGTGTACGAAGAGCTCGTCGCCGAGCCGATCGGCCGCGCTGCGGCGCTCGTGGCTGACACGCTCGCGTCCTCGGGCACCACGACGCTCGCCCACCTGTTCCTCGCCGGGGGCACGGCGTACACCCCGGCGCTGGCACGTGCCCTGGAACCGGTGACAGGCATCGCCGCGGCGCCCTACGGCAACCCCAAGCTCGTCACCGCGATCGGAGCCCTGCGGGCCTGTGCTGGCCCCCACCCGCCCCTGCCTGGCGGTGCGCCAGCACCAGTGGCGGCGCTCGCGGGCGCACCAGACGCGGGGGCTGACGGCGCCGCAGAGCAGGTACGACCAGCGCCCGACGCGGACCCCACACTCGACATGGCTGGGACGCAGGTGGCGCCGGGTGATCTCGCACCGACACTGCCTGTGGCCGGGCCGGCCGAACCCAAGGCCCATGAGCAGCCTGCGCCGCCCCCTGCGCCCCCAGCCGGGCTCGGGCCGCAGACCCCGCCTGCTGTGCCGCTGACCGAACCGGCGCCCCCGCCTCCACCGTCGCCTGCGCCACCAGCACAGGCCGTGCCTGCGCCCCCTCCGCAACCAACACTGGTGGCCCCGATGCCCCCGCAGGTCCCGGTGACGGGGCAGTACCCCCAGGCCGGTCCTGCCACCGCACAGGTGCCCGCGATGGCACCAGGGGTCGTGCTGCTCCCGGCCGGTGCGTGGGGGCCGCCACCGCCGGAAAAGTCTCAGGTCGCGGTCCCTGTGCTGCTGAGCGTCCTCGTCGTCATCGTGCTGTGCATCGGCGGGCTCGCGGTGTGGGCCGTCTCGTCGGGGTACTTCAGCGCAGACAAGACGGCGACGAACACTGACCGCCCCTCCGGTCCCGGCGCGAGCGGGGGTACCGAAGGTCTTGAGGGCGACACCTGCGACCGTCCACCGGCAGCCCGGGTCGACCAAGTCACCCCGACGAATGGCGGCGCCGCAGTCCAGGTGCACCTGACCAGCGCGTGCGGCACCGAGGGCGACCTCATCGGCGGGCAGCTGTGGATCGTCGTGTCAGACACCTACGGCGTGCTGGGCACTGTCCGTGTCAACGTCGACCCGGACCAGGAGATCCCGTTGGCGGGGATCAGGGCCGACCTGTCGTTGTCCGGTGACACCATCCCGGCGAACCTGTCGCGCCAGGCGTCGCAGTACACCGCGGTCGCGTACGTCGGCGCCCCACCGGCCGCCCCGCCTGAGGCCCTGTACCGGGCCGCCCTCACGCGTCAGGCAGGACTCGACGCGCCGCTCGTGC
>WRCL01000217.1 GCA_009783975.1 Micrococcales bacterium | reverse complement strand
GCCGACCCCGGCCAGGCGTACCGGTTCTGCGCCAGCGCTGCGCACCGCAGCCAGCGGCTCGACGACCAGGGGCCGGTCGACGTACCCCACGACGTGCACCGGGTCGACCATCGGGTTCGTCGCACCCTCGCGGACCGCGACCTCCAGGACCCCGTCGACGGGGGGGCTCATCCCGTCGGTGACCTTCAACGCCACGGTCGTCAGGCCGATCTGCCCTGAGGCGGTCACGGTGACCACCCCGTCGGGACGGAAGACGACCGACCCGAACGCTGGGCTCATCGACGCCCCGACGAGGGCCAACGGGTCGCCGTCAGGGTCTGAGAAGTCCGACAAGACCCCCACGCTCAGGCTCTCGCCCTGGCCCAGGCGCACCGTGGTGGTCGAGACCTGGACAGGCGGAGAGTTCTGCGACCAGTCGTGCACCGTCAGGCGGACCCGGGCTGTGGCTGGGGCACGCAACCCTGGGCGGTCGGTCGCGGTGTAGGTGAACGATGCGGACCCGGTCGCCCCTGCGGCGATGTCGACCTCCAGGGCCCGGCCTGCGTCGACGATCCGCACGGTGCCGAAGTCCGGCGGCAGCTCGTCGACCGCGGAGATGACCAGGATCCCGCAGTCAGACGTCGTGTCGTTGGCCAGCACCCGCAGCGTCGTCGCGCGTCCTGGGCGCACCCCGTACTCGTCGTCGCGGGCCATCGGCGCCCGGCCTTCTTCTGAGCACTGGGTGGTGTGCTCGACGGTCGGTTCCTCACCGTCACCAGTCTCGGGGTCGTCCTTCGACCGCGGGTTGATCAGGCTCCACGCAGGTTCGATGGCTTGGGGCACGTCCGCCAGCCACACCTGGCCCGTCTCGACGTCGTTGAGCACGACCTGGGAGCGGTTGACGCGGAAACGCAGGTCGGCCGCGGCAGTGACCTTCGTCCGGTCGACGGTGTCCACGGTGCTGCCGCAGATACGCATCCAGTTGTTCGTCGCCGAGGCCCATGCGGCGTACATGCACCCGCCGACCCGCACCGGCGCGGCCGCGACCGCAGCAGCCTCGACCGGTCCGCTGCTGGTCGTGCGGGTCGTCGGGCTGCCACCGGTGAGCGGGACCTGGTACAGCGCGCTGCTCGAAGAGACGAGGACCGCGTCTGCCGACGGACCAGGTTGCTGCAGGACCAACCCGCTGCCAGCCAAGGCCACCGCGCCGTCACGGGTGCGCACCGTCGTGCCGTCAAGGACGACCGGTTCGTCTCCCACAGCGGTGATCTGGTCCAGCGAGCCAAGGTTCTTGATGGTGCCGTCCTTGGTCGTCGTCCCATCACGGGCCACCGTGATGACCTCTCCGTTGGTGGCCACGGCGAGCACTGTGCCGGACTGGGCGACGACAGCCTTGGCACCAGCACCAAGGTCGAGGTCCGCAGGACCAGAACCCAGGTCTGGCAACCGGTCGAGCCCACCGACCCAGATCCTGCCGGCGTTGGTCGAGACCATGACCGTCCCACCGGCCATCGACACGGTCGCCCCAGCCTCGACCGAGGCCCTGGTGGTCGTCGCGACCGACGCCGGGTCGACCACCAACACCTCGGTCCCGTCCACCAGCAGCACATCGGCGCCGTCTTGCAGGACGTCGAACTGCGTCGTGGACGTGCCCAGCCCACCGTCAAGCTCAGCGACCGGGACGTTGAACCGTCCCAGCGCCCCATCGGTGCGTGAGGTGAGCCACACCCCGCCGTCGTCGAGGTCCAGCCGTGCCACAGGGAACCCTTGGTGGGCCAAGACGAGCGCACCGACGAGCAGCGGCACTGTCGCCGCTGCTGCGTTGCCGGTCCGCCGCCGGGTCCACCACGTCGTCACGGTGCACACCCTGGGTCGGTGTCGTCCGACAGCTGGCGGTTGTGGCGCATGATCGACACCTTGATGCACACACGCCCGTCTGGTCCCAGCGGCACAGTGACCGACGGGGTGTCGACCAGGCTCCACGGGCCAGTGGCACCGCCCCACTCGACCTGCGCCCACCGGTAGCGGTCGCCGTCACGAGGTTTGGGGTTCTTCCACTCGAACGTCGCTGTCTGGCCAGAGACCGTCCCGACGAGGTCGACTGGTGCAGGGACAACCTCGGCAGGGGCCTGTGTCTCGTTGGCGTACGGCGACACCGGACGACGGCTGCCGGCCTGCGAGCTGCGCCCGAGCGACGCCGCGACGACGATCGCGACGACGATGACGAACAGCGCTGCCACTGCACCGGCAGCGATACGCCGCTGGGTGCGTTTGACATCGGCTGGGTCCTCAGGCTCAGGCGGCGGGGCTGGCTGTTTCGGCGCCGGCGCCGGTGCAGGTTTGGGTTTGGGTTTGGGTTTGGCCGCCGGCGCAGGTGTGGGCGCAGCCGGAGGTTTGTCGTAGACCACCGGCTTGGCAGCCTCGACGACCGGGATCTCAACGCTTGGCGGGCGTTCAGGACGTACCCGGGGAAGAGGCTGGGACGCTGGGTGGTTCAGGTCGATCCCGACAAGGTCCAACGCCGTGACCGGCAACCCCAGGTCCGCCTCGATCCCTTGCAGGTCCCGGGCGAACGCGATCGAGCTGGGGTGGCGGTCCTCGGCCCGTTTGGCCATCGCGGTGTCGAGCACCTCGAACAGGTCGTCAGGTACGTCGGACCTCAAGATCCGTGGCAACGGCATCCGCTCGATCCGCCCGACGAGGTCGCCGGCGGTGTTCGCGGTACCGAGCACCTCAAAAGGCGAGCGCCCCGCGAGCATCGAGTACAACGTCGCAGCCAGCGAGTACACATCAGACCGCTCGTCACCAGACGGGCTGGGGCTGAGCAGCTCTGGCGGCGCCCACGGGATCGACATCCCCACGGCCGACCCGGCGATCGCCGCTGTCGCGGCGATGCCGAAGTCGGTCAGCGCGGGCCAGCCGAAGTCCGTGGTGAGCACGTTCGCCGGTTTGATGTCCCGGTGCCAGATACCCGCCTTGTGGGCGCTGGCCACCGCCGAGGCGATACGGATCGCGATCCGCAGGCTCTCGGCGACGTCCATCCTCTCGGTCCGGTACCGCTCAGCGACACCGGGCCGGGAGCAATACTCCATGATGAGGTACGGCCGACCGTCGTCGGCAAACCCAGCATGGTGCACCGTGACGATGGCCGGGTGCTGGGACACCTGGGCCATGAGGTTCGCCTCGGTGACGAACTGCGAGCGTGCCTCGTCGTCCAGGTGGGTGTCGAGCAGCACCTTGACGGCCACGTCACGCGACGGCAGCTCCTGCTGGTACAGGAAGACGTCGGCGAAACCGCCCATCCCGAGCAGCCGGCTGTAGGTGTAGCCGGGCAGGTCGGGGGGCGTGCTCGGCTGACGTCGCCTGCTCACCTCATCCTCTCCACGACGAACGTCACGCCATCACCGAGGTCGATCGTCTCGTCGACGGCCAGCACCCGGGGCTCACCTGGGCGCAGGCGACGTGCCCCACCGCCAGGACGCAGCACGTGCACCCCGTTGGTCGAGTCCAGGTCGGTGACCAGGACGTCGTCGCCGTCCATGCGGACCTCAGCGTGGGTACGGCTGATGTCCTGCTGGGGGCTGGGCACCGCGACGAGGCGCGGCATCTCGCGGCTGGAGACCCTGGCTGCCTGCGGGGCACGCCCGAGCAGCACCGGACGGTCCAGGGCGACGATCAGACCGGTGTTGAGCACCAGCTGGGCGGCCGGGGCCTCGGTGGCGATGTCGTCGTCCCCGGAGTACTCAGGGACCGAGCTACGCACCTTGGCCAGGTTGGCCGACTGGATCGTCATCTCGTCGTCGACGAGACCATCGTCGATACCGTCGACGTCCAGGGACTCGATGTAGTCGTCGATCTCGGGCACCGGCGAGGCGAGCGGCTCAGGCCTGGAGGCCTTCGGCTGCGGCCTGGGCTTGGACTGCGGTTTGGGCTGGGGCTGCGGCCGAGGAGCGACCTTCTTACGAGGGGCTTCCCGGGGGAGCGTCGCGACGGAGGTGGCACTACCCGGCGCAGGCTCCTCGGAGTCGGCGGAGTCGTCGGCGGTGCCGACCTTGGCTCCGTGCGGCGAACGCAGCCCACCGGCACGCACCACACCGGCGACCAGCGGCAGGTCCGGTCCGTCGCCGCCGCCAGGCAGGCGCACGGCCAGCGCGGAGACGCCACCGAGGTTCCGCTCGGTCCACGTCGCCACACCGTGGCCGTCGATCGTCACGACAGTGCCCTGGACCTGGGCGTCGACGATGACATCGCCACGCACGGCCACATGGGTCACCGCGTCCTCACCACGCACGGACAGCACGAACGGCTGCATCGCGCCAAAACCGTCAGCAGCCAGCACCGACAGACCGTCGATGAAGCTCAGCTGTTCCTGCGTACCAAACCACAGCCGTTCGGCGGTCGCCGGCGACGTGGCCGGACCGAGAAGGGCGACGAAGCCCTCACTGACCACCGCTGTCCAGTCGCCTGGAACATAGCTGGAGACTGTTGTCATCATTCCTCCACAAGGT
>WRCL01000216.1 GCA_009783975.1 Micrococcales bacterium | reverse complement strand
TATGAGCAGTCCGACCACGACACCTTCATCCGAGTCACCCCTGCCGTCGAGCGAGGCCGAGATCAACGAGCTCCGCAAGGAGATCGACCGCCTCGACGCGGAGATCCTCGCCGCCGTCGAAGGGCTGGTCGTGCTGACCATCGCCGACCTCATCGCCTGGCGCCTCGAGCACGACCCGGTCGCCCAGGCCCAGGCTGAGGTGCCCACCGCCCCCCGGGTGCACAGGTCAGACACCGCACACCTGCACACCGTCCACGGCGAGTTCGAGATCGTCGGGTACCGCGACCTGCGCACCGGCGCGGAGCACGTGGCGCTGGTGTCCCCAACCCCCTCGGGAGGGTTTCCGCTGGTCAGGGTTCACTCGGAGTGCCTGACCGGTGACGCGTTCGACTCGTTGCGCTGCGACTGCGGGCCCCAGCTGCACACCGCGATGTCCTTGACCGCCCAGCACGGTGGTGCGGTGGTCTACCTGCGTGGCCACGAAGGCCGGGGGATCGGTCTGTTGGCGAAGATCTCCGCCTACGCCCTGCAAGACGCCGGCCGTGACACGGTCCAGGCGAACCTCGACCTGGGCTGGCCCGCAGACCGCCGCGAGTACGGCGCCGCCGCGGCGATCCTGGCGGACCTGGGCCTGACGCAGGTGCGGTTGTTGACGAACAACCCCGCGAAGGCTGCCGGGCTGCGTGCCCTGGGTGTGCAGATCGCCGAGGTCGAACCGCTGGAGGTCGGCCGCACCCCGTACAACGAGGCGTACCTGGAGACCAAACGTCGTGCGATGGGCCACCTGCTCAGCCCTGCGACGCTCGACGTGCCTGACATGCTCGACCGTGCGGTGCACAACGTCAACACCCCCGCCCCGGCGCTGCCGAGCGAGGCGTCATGAGCGGGACGGGTTCTCCTGGGTTGGTCGCGCACGGCCACGGGTTGAGCGTCGTCGTCGTCGCGGCGAGCTGGCACGCGACGGTGATGGACGGTCTGGTCGCCGGTGCGCTGCGGGCCCTGGAGGCCGCCGAGGCCGAGCACGTCACGGTCGTGCGGGTGCCCGGCAGCGTCGAGCTCACCGTTGCTGCTCTGGCTGCAGCACGTGGTGGCGCTGACGTGGTCGTCGCCTTGGGTGTCGTCATCCGTGGGGGGACGCCGCACTTCGACTACGTGTGCCAGTCGGTGACCCACGGGCTGACCGAGGTCGGGCTGCGCACCGGGGTCCCCGTCGGTTTCGGTGTGCTCACCTGCGACGACGAGGCGCAGGCCCTGGACCGTGCCGGACTGCCTGGCTCGCACGAAGACAAAGGGGCCGAGGCTGCGGCCGCCGCGGTCGCCACAGCCGCAGCCCTGCGCCAGCTCGCTGCCCCGCCAGCCTCAGCGAGCCGACAGCCCGCGTAGGACGGTTTCTCCTCTTGGTGTCTCCGAGACGAGAAACCGTCCCCGTTGCTGCGAACCCGTCCCCACGCCCTACCATCGTCGTCTGTGAAGACCTTTGAAGACCTGTTCGCCGAGCTTGAGCACAAGGCGGCCACCCGTCCTGCCGGGTCCAGGACTGTCGCCGAGCTGGACGCTGGTGTCCATGCGATCGGCAAGAAGCTCGTCGAGGAGGCCGCCGAGTCGTGGATGGCCGCTGAGCACGAGTCTGCGCAGCGCACCGCCGAAGAGCTGTCCCAGCTGCTCTACCACGCGCAGGTGCTCATGATCGCCAGCGGCCTGACCCTGTCCGACGTCTACACCCACCTGTGAGGTCCCCCGGTGCTGCGCATCGCCGTCCCGAACAAAGGGTCGTTGTCCGACCCGGCCGCCGCCATGCTGCGCGAGGCGGGGTACCGCCAGCGCCGCGACGGGCGTGAGCTTGTGCTCGCCGACCCCGACAACGACGCCGAGTTCTTCTTCCTGCGTCCCCGCGACGTCGCGACGTACGTCGGTGAGGGCACCGTCGACGTGGGGATCACCGGCCGTGACCTGCTGCTGGACTCTGGGTCCAGCGCCACCGAGCACCTCGCGCTGGGTTTTGCACGCTCGACGTTCCGCTTCGCCGCCCACGCCGGGCGCCTGTCGGACGTCGCCGACGTGTCCGGGTTGCGTGTGGCCACGTCGTACCCGGTGCTCGTCGCCGACTACCTCGCTGAGCATGGTGTGACCCCCGCCGCGGTCGTCCGCCTCGAAGGTGCCGTGGAGTCCTCGGTGCAGCTCGGCGTCGCCGACACGATCGCCGACGTCGTCGAGACCGGCACCACCTTGCGCTCTGCTGGCCTGGAGGTCTTCGGCGAACCGCTGCTGCGCTCTGAAGCAGTCCTCGTGCGCGCCCACGACGTGGACGCCCACGCCCTGGAGGTCCTCACCCGTCGCATCCAAGGCGTCATCACCGCCCGCGAGTACGTCCTCATGGACTACGACTGCCCTGTGGCGGCCGTCGACGACGCCGTCAAGCTCACCCCCGGTCTGGAGTCGCCAACAGTCTCCCCCCTGCACGACCGCGACTGGTGCGCCGTGCGCGCCATGGTCCCGCGCACCGCCACGAACCGCCTCATGGACGACCTGTACGAGATTGGCGCCAGGGCGATCATCGTCACCTCCATCCACGCCTGCCGCCTGTGACCGACCAGCGCCACCCGGTGTTCTTTCCGGACGCAATCGCGAAGGTGTGAGTGCGCCGGTGTACATGACGCAACTCGTGCCTCGAGTCTGTCAGCCGGCTGTCCGCACGACGCTGAGCCGGTCGAGGCGTTCGAGGATGACCCCTTCGCGCAGGGCCCACGGGCAGATCTCGAGCGTCGTCAGGTTGAAGATGTCCATGCACGCCTCGGCGACCAGCGCCCCAGGCACGATCTGGTGGACGCGGCTCAGGCTCACCCCCGGCAGCGAGCACAGCTGTGAGCGGGACATGGCGATGAGCCGCGGGAAGTGCTCGCGCAGACCCTCGAGGGACAAGGCGCGGGGGACCAGCAGACCGTCGCCCAAGGGTGCGGCACCGCAGATACGGGCGAGGCTGCGGAAAGTCTTGGAGGTGGCGACCGCCTTGTCCGGGACGCCTGCGCGGATCAGGTGCCCGGCGTCACGGGCGATATCAGCACGGATCTGCTTGCGCAGGTCGCGCACGGTCGTGTCGTCCAGCCCCCCGTCGGTGAACGCTCGGGCGAGCCGGGCCGCCCCCAAGGGCAGCGAGCGCGCCACATCCGGTGCTTCGTCGGTGCCGGTCGCCAGCTCCAGCGAACCGCCGCCGATGTCGAACAGCGCCAACCGTCCCGCGGACCAGCCGAACCACCGCCGCACCGCGAGGAAGGTCAGCCGGGCCTCGTCCTCGCCGTTGAGGACGGTGAGCCTCACCCCAGAACGTGTGGCCACAGTCGCGAGCACGTCATCGGTGTTGCCCGCGTCACGCACCGCCGAGGTGGCGAAACCGAGGATCTCCGAGCAGCCCTTGTCTTCGGCGACCCGCATCGACTCGCGGACAAAGCTGCTCAGCGCCTCGATCCCGTGCTGGCTGACCGCCCCGGACTCGTCGAGGTGCTCGGCGAGCCGCAGAGGCTGCTTGTACGAGTATGCCGGCAGTGGTGCCGCCCCCCCATGGGCGTCGACCACAAGGAAGTGCCCAGTGTTGGAGCCGATGTCGAGCACACCCAGCCGCATACCTCCAGGTTACCGCCGTTGTGCCCGCTGTGTCCCCGCCGGTGCGGTACGTGAGACGGATGCGCGACGATGGCTCGGTCCAAGACGAAGACCCGCGAAGCCGAGGTGTGCGGCCCAGGGTCACCGGCGGCGCGGTTGTGGTCCGGCGGACCATGCCTCGACGAGCTCGTGGGTCGGGGGGACCGACAGCTCGTCGACGAGCGCGTCAGGGCGGTACTCCTGGTAGCTCTTCCCCAGGACCCAGCTGGTGACCCGCTCGGCTGCGGTGACGATGACGATGAACACCGTGACGACGATCCAGGCCAGTCCCACAAGCACCTGCGGGCACACGTGGCACCGCACCCGGGTGATGTGTCCAAACACCGTGTCGGGCATCGTGGGCTCCTCAGCTCGTCTGGCAGGTCTGAGCGCGCTGGTGCCGGGTTTGTTCCCGCCGGAACCTCGCCCACCGGTGCAATAGCCTGGGGCCATGGCTTCTCGACCTCTTGTCTCGGTCCGGCACCGCGAGCGGATGTGCGACGACCGCGCCCAGCTCGACGCCCTGCTGGACGCCACGACGATCGCGCACGTCGCCTACGTCGACGACCAGGGCCGTCCATGCGTGATGCCCACGAGCATCGCCCGGTGGGCAGACCGCGTGGTCATCCACGGCTCGACCGGCTCACGGTGGTTGCGCGCCGTGGCCGACGGGCGCCCAGTAGCCGTCTCGGTCGCCGAGCTCACCGCGGTGGTCGTCGGGCACACCAGCTTCCAGACCGGGGTGCACGCACGCAGCGCGGTGCTGTACGGCCAGCTGCAGACCCTCGCCGGGGAGGAGAAGGCCGCCGCCCTCGCCATCATGCTCGACCGGCACCTGCCTGGCCGCAGCACCGAGGTGCGCCGTCCCACGAAAC